>PAOO01000036.1 GCA_002708065.1 Chloroflexota bacterium | reverse complement strand
CTTATGATTCTCGATTCTCGCGCGGTCGTTTTTGGTGAAATGGGGCTCAAGTAGCTTTATTAATCGTTTTAGAGTTTGCTGAGTGGAATCAATAGAAGTGTCAATCTGAACAACAGGCCCGATGGTGGCCTTGTGAACCACTCTCTCATATTCGGACATGATCTCAGGTATATCTTCCACTGTGATAGGGCTGTTGGAATGAGCTGGTGTTTCAGATAACTCTGACATGCGTTTCTCGATAGTTTCGACGGTTGCAGTCATATGGACAATTATCACTGGATCGGAAGTTACCTGCTTGATTCTGCTTTCAATCTGATCAAAAACATTTTCTCTGTCAAACTGGTCACCAGGCAGCCCGTAGCCATAATATTTTCGAGCAAGAATAGATTCCTCTATATGAAACCCTATGGTTAAGTCATCTTCTTGCACGTAATGATGAATGTGATAATACATCCCGTATCTGTGATACATCTCTTTAAGTTTAGGGGAGAGATTCAAAATCTGCTGCTGTTCCTCTAAGTTCGTATCGTCAGGATGGCCTGAGGTGTGGGGGATTTTTGAATGATCGTGTATGAGCCCCATGAAAAAAGGCTCTCCCNTTACGTTTTCCTTCCATTCGCTAANAAGATTAGCCATGGTAGTTGTACCNACGTATTCTATTCCAGCTAAGATGATTTTCACTTTGNTATCTCCATTAGAAANCTTGCNTTTTGGCAGAGAGGNTATNAAACCAAAACTTNGTTTTAAANNANATTCTNAACATTGGATTACATATTGATTCTATAGTTGAANATACTTTNCCCAGCCAANATAAAACTTAAGNGNCTGAAATTAANGTGAAATTTTCNCGGCTANAGATANCTTTTAANCTNAAATTATGCTCCCCACGGGCTAATNGCATCTTTAAGCGCTTTATAACCGTGTAAAAAGCCCGGACGTTCCCCACTGTATACCTCATCAAAAGTATCGAGTGCACTGTCTAGCCAGTTTCGAAGTTTCGTGTTTCCAGGATTCGCATCAAGATAGGCATCCCGTATTAATACGAAATGTATTCTCGGNTCATAGGGTTGCTTGGTACCACCCATCCACTCNTCGCCATCCAGTAGCCTAAGGAGCATTTGATCAGCGGATCCTAGCGTTTGCTCATGTATCGGCGGGCCGTCCANCCGATACATTACCGAAGTCATATCTCGGCCGTTCCCAGTTGTATAGCCCATCTCTGACCACATTTTTGACATATTGACGTCTTTTCCAATTTGCTTCGCGACCATTCCTCCAAAAGCCCGAAGAGGNTCAGANATATCCGCCAATAGATCCGTGAGACGGTCACCATCCAGATCGGTAGCCAGAACNATNGTGTCACGCTTTTCNATCAAGTCCCAGATCAGCAACCCGTAATTAGTGTCCGATATNTGTTGTTCTATNCGTCCNCCCCAGNTTTCCATGCCTTCCTTAAAGTCATCAGGTAAGAGAGCAACTATTCGGTCGANTCTNTCNCTATGNTCTACATANGGNTCGACGGCATATTTTCGTCCTACNTCAAACTTTGTCCCNTTGAGAAGCCACGAGTGCAGACCNGCGTTTATTCCATCCTCCATAGCCTGGGTCGGTTTCATCGCGACGCGTCCGAGATGTCCTGTGTCATTGACCATCTTGAGNAAAAGTCGATTTGCATAAGCCATCTGTACAGCGGGCGTATTCATTTCTGAATGAACAATCCCTCTATCATCTACGTCGAACTTTGCCTTATCTTGTGAATACGGAAGGCAAGGCATGCAACGAACCACTGTAATCGGCCCGTACGGCCGGACATTACAGTAGACACCAGCTTGAGTCCGTAAAGGAGCGTTTCCTGATTTACCAGCCACCACTACCTTGTTACCCTTNCCGTCATTAACGTAAGCATCTCCAGCGGTAGACCATTTGATTGAAGTACACGGCATGTTTCCAAACCAGCCTAGCGACTCCAGGTCAGTATCATGGCGAAATTGGGACCACATCGGAACTGCATAAAACGGTAGCCTCAGAACATCTGCNGCTGCAATGGTCCCGAGAAGAGCGTAAGCATCAGTCAAAGAATGAGCTACAGGATTTATNTCACCATCATGATTCCCGCCTTTCCAAACTACTGCGTNAGGATATCCATCTGGCTTGATGTCCGCGGGATCAAATAACCCGGATAAATGGCCAAGTAGATCTCCACCGGCACCTTCGGTTCGTGCAATGGACATTAGATCAATCATTAAAGCACCTCTTCTCAAATTGTAAGAATTGANTATGTGATAGTAACAAATCAGACATATGGTTTCTCATAAAACTCTGTCTCATGCGAATGTTGTTATTTAAGCAGTAATCTTCGAGTAATGAAAACCATTCAATGAAAACTCCAATCTTAAAGATCCTACAATGTAATAATTTTCTGGAAATGTTTAATTAAATTCTGAAACGTGTTTCGTCAAATTTTGAGGTCAACCATAACTCTCCGTTCTGATATACTTTTCGTGCCCACAATCACCCACCCACCTTCAAGAATTAGTGTATGTCTCAACCAATCGACCCGCTTGACATAGACAAGCTAGCCTCGCTTTGTAAAAGACGTGGCTTTATTTTCCAGAGTAGCGAAATTTACGGAGGCCTTTCCAGTACTTGGGATTATGGACCGCTGGGAGTCGAACTCAAGAGAAATATAAAGGATTCATGGTGGAAAACCATGGTATGGGAACGGGATGATATGGTCGGCCTCGATGCCGCCATCCTCATGCATCCCGATACCTGGAAAGCTAGTGGCCACATAGAAAGTTTCACAGACCCATTGGTTGAATGTAAAAGCTGCAACCGTCGATTTAGAGAAGATCACATTGATGCAGATAGTTGCCCTGAATGTGGAGGGGAACTGTCAGAACCTAGAATGTTCCACCTTATGTTTAAAACTCATATGGGACCCGTGGAAGAAGACGCAGCAATCGTATACATGAGGCCAGAAACGGCCCAGGGTATTTTTGTGAATTTTAATAATGTCGTCACCTCAACAAGAAAGAAATTACCTTTCGGAATAGCGCAGGTCGGCAAAGCGTTCCGCAACGAAATCACAACTGGGAATTTCATTTTCAGAACAAGAGAATTTGAAATGATGGAAATCGAATACTTCGTTATGCCCGGTGAAGACGAAGAAATCCATGAAAGATGGATGGACGAATGCCTTGATTGGTATTACAGCATAGGCGTAAACCCTGAAAAGCTCAGGTTGAGACAACATGAGTCAGATGAACTATCTCATTACGCCAAAGCTACCTACGATATAGAATATGAATTTCCCTGGGGATGGGGTGAGATTCAGGGAATATCCAATCGAACCAACTTCGATTTGAAGGCCCATATGGAAATGAGTGGGGAACGTCTCACATATTTTGATGATAAGTCTGGTCAACACGTCATCCCCTATGTTATCGAGCCTTCTTTAGGAGTGGATCGTGCCGTTATGACGCTTCTCGTTGATGCATACACGGAGGAAGAAACGGAGAGTGCTGCCGGTAAGAAAGATACCCGTGTATTGTTAAAACTCCATCCATCAGTAGCCCCTGTGAAGGTAGCAATACTCCCTTTAAGCCGTAACGAAAAGCTAGCTCCTTTGGCTCGTAATGTTTACGATACCATCAGAAAATCTAATCTCATCGATGGTCATATTCAATTTGACGACGCTCAGAGCATCGGAAGGCGGTACAGGCGCCAGGATGAAATAGGTACTCCGATGTGCGTGACAGTCGACTTCGATTCTCTAGAAGACGATAAAGTAACGATTCGAGATAGAGACTCAATGGATCAATCAAGGGTGCCCCTTGTCAGCCTAGAAAAAGAACTGTCCAATAAATTGAAATCATAGATTAAGCCGGTCATACGATCCGTGTAATTAACTGAGAGAACTGCCTTTGCTGGTAATCCACACCGCAGACGTACACATAGGGGTGGAGAACTACGGGAGACCGGACCCAGACACTCGGACTTCATCGCGGCTGAAGGATTTTCTAGACACTCTCGATGAAGTTGTCAATTATTCTATCGAGCGTCAGGCAGATATTGTGTTGTTCTGTGGCGATGCTTACAAAAGCCGTAACCCCACTCAAACCCACCAAAGAGAGTTCGCTACCAGAGTGTCGAAGCTATCTTCGGCAGGAATACAGGTATTCTTGTTGGCAGGAAACCACGATTCACCCAACATATCGGGACCTGCCACCGCATTAGACATATTTCCTACCCTACATGTCGAAAATGTGCATATAGGTGACACACTTAAAACCCATCTGGTCCAAACCAAAAGCGGACCCTTGCAAGTAGTCGCCCTGCCATGGATAAGAAAAGGACAATTCATGTCTCTTGTTGAATTTCCAGAACCAGGTTCACTGTCTACAGACAAATTTAATGATTCCATAGAAGCCAAGCTAACAACAGCTATTGGTGCCCTTGCCTCGTCACTAGACCCCAAGATTCCAGCAATACTTGCCGGTCATGTATCAATTGATTCAGCAACGACGAGCTCAGAGAAATCAATGATGCTAGGAAAGGATTATGTATTACTGAAAAGTTCCATTGCACTTTCGGAATTTGATTACGTAGCCCTTGGACATATACACAGATATCAAGTGCTTAACGAATCTCCACGGGTCGTATATCCCGGTAGTCTACAGAGAATAGACTTCGGTGAAGAAAACGATACAAAAGGTTTCTGTGCAATAGAACTGGATCCCAAAGAACCGAGAGGTGCTCGTGAGAAATCGTACGAATTTGTTAACGTAGGCGCACGTAAATTCATCACCATCAAGATCATCATATTGGAAACAGATCTGGATCCAATGTCAAAAATTGCCCGCTCAATTCAATACCACGACGTTTCAGGCGCAATTGTTCAAGTGTTCATAGAGGTGCCAGTCTCTAAGTATAAGGATATTGACGAAACAAGGGTTCGGGAAATGTTGAGTTCGTCACATTACATCGCAACGGTAAGAAGAAACATGATTGCAGAAAATCGCAACAGATTAGGAAAATCCTTATCTGAAAACATAGAACCTATAGATGCTCTTAATACCTACTTCGAGGAGCGCAAACTACCGATAGTTAAACGAAAATTATTAATAGAGAGAGGCAAACAACTCATTGAAGAGACCTCCCGTGACGAATCTGTCAGCTGAAGGAATTGAATCAAACCTTAACTGTAAATTAGTTCAACTGACGAAATTAACCGCAATAGCGGCTGTTATTATCATAATCTTCGGAATATCCTCCGTTTCTTGTAACAAGTCAGGCGANAAAGATAGAGCCCCCAAGTTTGTAATTGAACTCTATGGGACTAAAGACTATGAAGAAGGCATTAGTTATCTATTCGACCCAAAGGGAAACCCGCCATTGATAGTTAATTTTTGGTTTCCATCGTGCCCGCCTTGCATAGCTGAGATGCCGGAGATTAACTCGATATACAGAAAACATAAAGACAGGTTAGATGTGGTAGGAATTCAGTTAATCGGATTGGATTCGTTAGAAGATGGTCAAAAGTTTGTGACCGAAAATGATATTAATTATGCAGTCGGCCCGGATATTAAAGGAGAAATAGCTGTTGATTATGGAGTTTCCGTTTTTCCAACAACTTTTTTCATTGATGCAAGAGGCGATATTTTCAAAACATGGCAAGGATCGATATCTCAACAGCAAATGGATGAGGTTTTAGACCATATGCTTTCAGCAGAAGAAAAATAGATTGAACGTTCTAGAGTGGTTCCATATATTTGTTCGTTGGGCACACTTCGTGTCAGCTGCAGCATGGGTGGGAGGAAGCCTATTTTGGTTATTTGTATTGCGACCTGCTGCCAACCGCAGCGAGGGTAAGACCCAACCACTTATGAAAGCAGTTGCGAACGAATTTCGATCACTCGTTGACACGTGCATATTCGTGTTGCTGGCTACAGGAGCAATCATGACATTCAATAAGCTTGCTCCCGGACTGGTTGGAGTGTCATACGTAGCAGTTTTGGGAATGAAAATAGCTTCAGTAGCGTTAATGTTTTACCTAATTCGAGCAAGGAGACACACCCCAAACATATCACCGGCATTTAATCGGTCTAATGAACCTAAGAAGAATAGATTTGGTATAGTGAGATTGCTTTCTGGCTACAATCTAGTAGTGCTGCTGGGATTATTAGTATTTCTGCTATCTGATCTGCTTAATTTTATCTACAATAGTTCCACAGGATAATAATTTGCTCCGACTGCAGAAAGAAGTTACTTAAATTGAAACGAACCCTGATGGATATTTTGGTTTGTCCTGAATGCAAGGGCGACTTGGATTTAAACATCGCAGTTGAAAAAAACGGTGAAATTATAGAGGGGTCCTTGACCTGCAACGCCTGCGATCAGTTATTCCCTATCGAAGAATCCATTCCTAATCTTCTTCCCCAAGACATGAGGTCTTGACGTTGATTCTGACAGGTTTGTCAAACTTGCCAAGCGAGTTGTAAACCTCGATCAGAGGTCTGCAGGAATGTGGATGAATAATTGCAGGGTCAAGCTCTAGAAGGGGTCCCAGTACAAACCCACGACTCTCCATTCTGGGGTGAGGAATCACAAGTCCTGGTTGATTAATTCTCATTGAACCCCATAAAAGTATATCCAGATCTATCTCTCTAGGGGCATTTACAAAGGTGCGCGTTCTACCGAAGCTCTCCTCAATAAACATCAATCGTCTCAAGAATCCCCATGGGTCTAGATCCGTGGTCAACTCACAGACAGAGTTTAAGAAGTTCGGTTGTGTTGAAAAACCTAAGGGAAAAGATTCATAAATCCCAGATGCCTTTAAGAGAAGTGAATTTTTCTTGATTTCGTTTATGGCAAGCCTGATATTTTCGGATTTGTCTCCTAGATTAGACCCGACTCCAACAAAAACTTTCGAGCTGACCGCCATTAATTCCATCCTCTGACTATTGCGTCGCTCATTCTCGATACTCTTATCATTTCTTTAACGTCATGTACTCGCACAATATCAACTCCTTTTGCAATCGCCAATGCAACGGTTGCTGCTGTACCTTCAAGACGTTCATCAACTGGCAGATCAAGGACATTTCCGATAGTGGATTTCCTCGACGTTCCCACAAGTAAAGGTCTCCCTATAGTCTTGTATTCATCCAGACGTCTGAGTATCTCTAAATTTTGTTTCACCGTCTTTCCAAATCCAATTCCTGGATCTATAAGTATGGATTCTTTGTTGACACCACTCCTTACTGCTCTATCGACCATTTCAGATAGGGTGAATATAGTGTCCTGGACGACGTCAGAATAGTCAGGATTACTCGTATTATGCATTAAAACGACCGAACAACCTGTACTTGAAATTACTGATGTCATATCAGGATCTCTCTGCATACCCCAGATATCGTTCACAATGGATGCCCCAGCGTTCACCGCAGCTAACGCCACGTTCGCTTTATATGTGTCCACACTTATAAGTACATTGGTTCTGGATTTGATGGCATCTATCACAGGAATAACTCTTCTAATTTCCTCTTCCTCCTGAATCTCCTGGACTCCTTCGTAAATTCCTGAGGGGCGAGTTGATTCACCTCCTACGTCAATTATGTCCACACCTTCTTCAATAAATCTCGATGCCCTACTAAGAGCGGTATTTACGTCAGAGCCTAGTCCGTCTCCTGAAAAGGAATCGGGGGTAACGTTAAGTACGCCCATAACGAAAGTTCTTGTACCAAACGGCAACGATTCTAATGCTGACATCTTTATTCCTGGAAATTATCAATGAATTTAAACGTTTCAAATAAACGGATAAAACTTTCCTTGTAACTATGCCTTATTATCTGATACTTTTGTTAAGGCATTTTGCCGCACCCTTGCGGAGCCTTTTACCTATGACATCGGACGGAACCACCAAACAGAAAAGAGACGAACTCCTGCGCAAGCGAGAGGAGAGTCAACAAGGTGGAGGTCCTCGTAGGATTGACGCTCAACATAAACGTGGCAAATTTACTGCCCGTGAAAGGTTAGGCATGCTGCTCGACCAGGATTCCTTTGAAGAACTAGATCCTTTCGTACTCCATAGATCGACAGATTTCGGCCTAGAAAAACAAAAATATCTTGGAGACGCAGTAGTAACCGGGTACGGCACCGTAAACGGGAAACTTGTTTTTGTCTACGCGCAAGATTTTACAGTATTTGGAGGATCCCTCTCTGAAGTAGTCGCTAACAAAATATGTAAGGTCATGGATATGGCGATTGAAAGCGGTGCGCCTGTTGTAGGGCTAATTGACTCTGGTGGAGCTCGAATTCAGGAAGGGATTGACAGTCTTGGCGGATATGGATCGATATTTAACCGAAATGTGATGGCGTCAGGGGTCGTACCTCAGATATCGGTAATGCTAGGACCCGCGGCCGGCGGAGCAACATACTCTCCAGCTTTAACTGACTTCATTTTCATGGTACGTGGACTTGGCCAGATGTATATTACCGGACCTGACGTGATAAAAGCAGTGACGGCTGAAGATGTCTCACATGAAGATCTTGGAGGAGCAGACGCGCACACACGCAAAAGTGGCGTAGCACATTTCTCTGAAGAAAGTGAAGAGGAATGCCTAGAAAAGGTGAGAAAGCTGCTCAGCTTCTTACCGCAAAATAATATGGAGAATTCTACAACTGCCGTCAATACAGACAATCCTGATAGGGTCGATGAAGATCTCAATGACATAATACCTGATAATCCTAATGAGCCATATGACATGTTGAATGTGATCCATACCGTCGTCGATAACAATGACTTCTTGCAAGTTCACGCAAATTTTGCAGGAAATATACTAGTCGGTTTTTCTAGGATGGACGGCAATACCGTCGGAATAGTTGCACAGCAACCTGATCAGTTTGCAGGGGTTCTAGATATCGATGCCTCGGTGAAGGCGGCAAGATTCGTCAGATTTTGTGATGCTTTCAATATACCTATTGTCACTTTCATTGATGTACCCGGATTCATGCCCGGAACTTCTCAAGAACATGCCGGAATCATTAGGCATGGGGCTAAACTCATATTTGCTTATGCAGAGGCGACAGTTCCAAAAATCAGCGTCCTTACAAGGAAAGCATACGGTGGGGCCTACATCGTTATGAGTAGTAAAACCCTCAAAGGTGACATCAATTATTCGTGGCCAACCGGACAGATCGCTGTAATGGGGGCAGAAGGTGCTGTAAATATAATTCACCGATCCCGGATTAATGATTCAGAGAACCCTAATGAAACTAGATCAGAACTGGTAAAGGAATATGAGGATAATCTGATGAATCCTTATGCAGCTGCGGGTCGGGGTTTAATCGACGACGTGATCGAGCCCTCACAGACCAGAAGAAAAATAATTAAGGCATTACGAATGTTGGCGAATAAAAGGGAAAGTCTCCCGCCGAAAAAGCACGGAAGTATTCCTCTGTGACCAAAACACTACCTAACCTAAGGCAAATGGCTGCTATATCAGCAGCTATTAAAGCATATCTCGCTGAAAACAACTCAGACATCGTTCAAATCAATCAGGTTTCGCCTTGGAAAATATCATTGATGCCAGACTTGACAATCCCATTCTCCCGTAGGCTAATTGGCTGGACAGGACGCAAAGGATAGTAGGCTTACTAGAACTCACTAAGATGGCAACTAATCCTGTAAAAATCACAGATACTACTTTCCGCGATGGGCATCAAAGTCTTTTAGCTACTCGATTGCGCTTGGAAGATATGGAGCCGGTTGCCTCCCAGATGGACAAAATCGGGTTTCACTCCATGGAAGTGTGGGGTGGCGCAACATTTGATGCCACGACTCGCTTTCTTGCGGAAGATCCTTGGGAAAGATTACGACGGTTTAGGGAGTTGATCCCAAACACACCTCTTTCAATGCTTTTAAGGGGACAATCGCTTGTTGGATACAGAAATTATGCAGATGACGTCGTCGGTGAATTCGTAAAAAGGTCGGCGGAAAATGGAATAGACATATTCAGAGTATTTGACGCCTTAAACGATGAGTGGAACCTCACTTGTGCTGCCGAATCCGTGAAAAGTTCGGGAAAACATCTTCAGATGGCTATCTGTTATTCGGTAACAGAGTCTGGCCGGATGGGCGGCCCCATATACAACCTAGAGTATTTCGTTAAGAAAGCTAAGCAATTCGAATCTATGGGCGCAGACAGTCTATGTATAAAGGACATGGCTGGTCTTCTTGCACCTTATGATGCCTTCGACCTAATAAGTGAGCTTAAAAGGCAGGTATCTGTCCCATTACAGCTACACACTCATTACACGAGCGGTATGGCTTCAATGACCGCATTGAAAGCTATCGAAGCAGGTGTTGATATAGTCGATGCCGCCCTCGCTCCCCTCGCCCTTAGGACATCCCAACCCGCTGTAGAACCCTTAGTAGTTTCGCTGACAGGTGGAAACAGAGACACTGGAATCGATCTTAATAGATTACTGGAAGTGGGCGATTACTTTGAATCGATGCTTCCAAAATACAATCACCACATGGCAAGTCCAAGGTTCGCAGTGATTGACGCGAGAGTATTAAGTCATCAAATTCCCGGCGGCATGGCAAGTAATTTGAATTCTCAGCTTAGGGAAGCAGACGCCATCGATAAACTCAGCGAGGTCCTTGAGGAAATTCCTGAGACCCGAAAAGACTTAGGTTATCCACCCCTTGTAACCCCCATAAGCCAGATGGTTGGCTCGCAGGCTGTGAGCAATGTTTTATTCGGGCGATACAAGATGATTTCGGACCAAGTTAAAGAATACGTATTTGGAATGTACGGGAGAGCTCCCTCCAAAGTAAATCCAGAAGTTATTTCAGCTGCTCTTTCGGGATACGATAAAGGAAGTCACCCAATCTCTGAAAGGCCAGCTGATCACATAAAGCCTGAGATAGAAACAGCAAAAGCCGCGGTTTCGGATATCACAGATGATATAGATGACGTGTTGATATACGCGCTATACCCCACTACAGGTATGAAATTTTTAAGGATAAAACATGGTCTAGATCCGGTACCAGAGGAAATGAAAGCTGACTTGGCAGATAAACCAAATAATCTTTCAACTTTGACTGGTCTGAGCCGTCCTGAGAAAAGCGCCTCGGTAAGAGCCTTCAATGTTTTCATCGATGACTCCTACTTCAAAGTCGAAGTAGACCCTACGGACGGAAGCTCCTTCACAACAGCTGGCGTGTCTTCGAATGAAAGAAATAATACCTCGCCAGAAAAATCAGAGCTCTCTCCGGGCAACGGAACATTATCTTCCCCAATGCCAGGGATTCTTCTGCATTACATAGTGGAAGTGGGCCAACGTGTAGAAGTTGGAGATCCGATAGCTGTGCTCGAAGCCATGAAGATGGAAAACACTCTTCCTTCCCCTATCGGAGGTACTGTGGAGTCGCTTTCTGTAGAACCTGGCGCCATTGTTGTAAAGGGAGAGGTTCTGGCCATAATATCTCCTCAATAACACGTTTTAAAAAATCAAATTTGACAATATAGTCCGATGAAATAATCCCACACCCTTCCTTGAATTGAGGGTTTATATAGCGAATAAATGGAGCACTGAGTTATGAGAAATAAAGTGACTGTTGTAGGGGCCGGAAATGTAGGGGCCACAACAGCCCAACGGATATTTGACAAAGGTTATGCCGACATCGTTCTAGTAGATATTGTTGACGGTCTCCCGCAGGGAAAAGCATTGGACATGCTTGAATCTGGTCCTATCGTTGGTTCTGACGCTCAAGTGGTCGGCTCCAACACCTACGAAGAAACTGCAAACTCAGATGTCGTAGTAGTGACATCTGGTATAGCCCGCAGGCCTGGCATGAGTAGAGATGATCTTCTATTAACTAATATGAAAATCGTCTCTAGTGTTGTAGGAGAGACTGCTAAATATTCGCCCAACAGCGTGCATATCATTGTGACAAACCCTCTTGATGCGATGGCGCAACAATCTCTTAAGGTTAGCGGGTTTCCTTCTGAAAGAGTCATAGGAATGGCAGGAATTTTAGATACTGCCAGATATAGGACATTTCTATCCCAAGAGCTAAATGTTTCAGTTGACTCTGTTGCGGCCTACGTCCTTGGAGGACACGGAGATACTATGGTACCGGTAGTAGAGAGTACAAATGTTGCAGGAACACCAGTAAGCCAACTAATTAGCCCATCCAGACTTGAAGAAATCGTCCAAAGAGCGAGAGATGGGGGAGCAGAAATCGTTAACTACCTCAAAACCGGAAGCGCCTATTACGCCCCATCTGCCTCCATCGTGCAAATGATAGAAGCTGTTCTGTTTGATAAGAAAGAGATTCTTCCTTGCACGGCATATTTACAAGGTCAATACGGAATTGATGGTCTTTATGTAGGGGTGCCTGTAAAAGTTGGTGCCGGCGGGGCCGAGCAGATAATAGAACTTAGTCTTAGCAAGGAGGAACTTTCAGAACTGAAGAAATCTGCCGAGGCTGTAGAGGAGTTAGTAGACGTAATGGCTAATTCAGAATGAAATTATTAATTCTTTCGTTCTGATTTTAGTGTATTGGTAAAGCCTCTTACTCATTTACCCATAGACAATTTTCTTAGTATGTGAAAGAAAAGTTTTTCAGGAAGAATTTGCCGCGCAAAAAGAGCAAGCCTAGCGTCGAGTCCGACTACATACCTAAGCTTGGGGGAAGACGATTTGATTATGCCCTCAATAACTCTTGCGACTTTATCCGGGTTTGCAGCCCAGTCAAATGATCGGCGTCTGTTGCGATACTTTTGAAGTAATTCTCGATATGGAAATTTCGTGGATTCTGAGTCTTTTCCTCGGATCTGATTCTTTTCAAATTCGGTAACAAAGTTGCCTGGTTCCACTATAGAAACCGATATCCCAAATGGTGATAATTCCAGTCTCAATGACTCGCTGAGTCCTTCGACGGCAAATTTGCTTGCTACGTAGGCACCATTAAACGGCGTTCCAATCCTGCCGAGAATTGATCCGATATTGATTATCTTCCCGTTACGAGACTCCCTCAGCTGTGGGATAACTAACCTTGTCAACGCCATCGGCCCAAACAAATTTGTTTGAAATTGTACTTGCATCTCCTCGTGACTGAGAGTCTCCAATGGTCCCCACATCCCGAATCCTGCATTATTAATAAGAACATCCACTCTGCTTTTGGTGAGCAAACTTGATTTAAATGCATTGTCTATACTTTCGATACTGTTGAAGTCTATTTGAATAGTTTCAATATTTAGTCCGATCTTCTCAGCATCTCTTGATAGCTTTTGAAGTCTGGTACGAGACCTCCCGGTTCCTATTACAAAATAACGTTTCTTTGCCAGTCTTAATGCTGTAACTTTACCTATACCTGACGAAGCTCCGGTTATAAGCACTGTTGTCAAATTCTCTTCCTTAGTCGTGGTCCGTGACATAGTCTTCTTAAATAGGGATATTAGCACCTACACCAATGTTACAATTCAGGGCGTAATCGAAGTATTCTGCCAGGTGGAAATTGATCATCTCAGTAATCGGCGAAAGCAAGGCCTCACCAGAGAATTACTCTATAGCCGAAACTGTGGGTAAGCTTATCGCGGAATCTGGGGCCACCGTCGTGTGTGGCGGTCTAGACGGGGTCATGGAGGCAGTCTGCAAAGGTGCAANAACTGCNGGNGGGACTACTATTGGTATACTCCCAGGCCTAGATCCCAGTGAAGCAAATAAGTGGGTTGAGATCCCAATCTGCACAGGTCTCGGATATGCAAGGAACATAGTGGTAATCAGGTCTGGCATAGCAGTAATAGCGATAGGTGGCGCTTATGGCACCCTTTCTGAAATAGGTCATGCCCTTTCCGACGCAAAACCAGTATTTGCACTGAATACATGGGAATTAACCCGTAACGGGNTGATTGACTCATCTATGGAAGTATGTGAGTCTCCTGAGGAAGCAGTTAGGAAAGCCCTCTCTTTGGTGCCCTAACAGGGGGCACAAATATTATGTACTTAGTAATATGGCCGTAATTACAAATATCAGAGCACGGGAAATCATAGATTCTCGCGGCAACCCCACTATTGAAGCTGACGTANTTTTATCCGATGGTTCAATCGGTACGGCAGCAGTTCCTTCTGGTGCGAGTACTGGCCAATTCGAAGCGTTAGAGCTTCGGGACGGAAACGGAACCAGATATGGAGGTAAGGGGGTCTTATCTGCCATAAGAAATATACACGAAACTATTTTACCGGTAGTTGAGGGAACTGAAGCAACTGATCAAAGGCTTCTTGACCGTCAACTTATGGAATTAGACGGAACCGAAAACAAGAGCATTCTTGGAGCGAACGCAATTCTAGCAGTGTCTTTAGCTAATGCTAAGGCTGCTGCTGCAAGCGGAGGAGTTCCACTATACAAATATCTCAATGGAAGTGATGAATTCATAATTCCTGTCCCCCTATTGAACATAATTAATGGGGGAAAACATGCTGATAATTCGACAGATATTCAAGAGTTCATGATCGTACCCGCCGGATTCAACTATTTCGCAGATGCTATTCGAGCAGGGTGTGAGATTTATCATTCTCTTGAAGAGACACTCAAATCTCAAAACCTTAATACTTCAGTTGGCGATGAAGGAGGATTTGCTCCTTCGCTTCCTTCAAATCAAGCTGCGTTAGATCTAATTGTCGAATCAGTTACCAATGCCGGTTATGAGATTGGGAACGAAATTTATATTGCTCTCGATACAGCCGCAGCTGAACTCTTTGATGCGCATAATGCGACGTATCATCTAAAGCGAGAAGGTGATGATTTGACTGGCAAAGAACTTATCGCCCTATACACGTCCTGGGTGAATCGTTATCCAATTATAAGCATTGAGGACGGTCTTTCAGAAGATGAATGGGGTGATTGGCAATCAATGATGTCGGCAATCGGGTCAGAGGTTCAACTCGTGGGCGACGATCTTCTGACGACAAATCCTAACAGAATCGAAAGAGGCATTCTAGAAAAATGTGCCAACGCGGTTCTAATAAAGCCGAACCAAATCGGAACGCTAAGTGAGACTCTTGATGCTATCGATTTAGCGCGAACTGCGGACTGGGGCACGGTAATGAGCCACAGGTCTGGTGAAACCGAAGATTACATAATCGCAGACCTTTCCGTAGGTACAGCGACAGGGCAAATAAAAACCGGTGCCCCTGCGCGAGGCGAAAGAACNGCAAAATACAACAGNTTGATCCGTATTGAAGAAGAGCTTGGAGACCGATGCACCTATGCGGGAAAACAAGTGTATGGNAAATATNTATAGAATTAATAACCAGGTGATTAGCCAATAAAGGAAAGAGCGCTACTAGATTCATGACTAATGTGACTACCAGACTGGGAATTAACGGATTTGGGAGAATCGGCCGATTAGTACTGAGAGCAATTTCTCAATCTGATTATCCAGATCTCGAAATCGTCGCAGTTAATAGTTTTGGAGATCCTNCTACTAACGCNCATATGTTTAAGTATGACAGCACTTACGGTGTTTTTAACGGGGACGTGGATTCGTCAGAAAATTCCTTTTCGATCAATGGAAANGAAATTGCTTGCCTATCNAATCCANAGCCAATTTCTATCCCCTGGAATGANCATAAAGTAGACATCGTTTTAGAGTGCACCGGTAAATTTACCAGCGCTNAANAAGCATCTGGNCACCTAGAATCAGGTGTTAAAAAGGTNATCATTTCAGCACCATCCAAAGGAGNGGATGTAACTGTGGTTATGGGTGTCAACGAAAAGGACTATGATGCCAATAAGGACAAAATAATCTCAAACGCTTCTTGCACGACAAACTGCGTTGCTCCCCTAATTAAAGTTATCAATGACAATTTCGGGGTGGAGAGTGCAATGATGACAACGATCCATTCCTATACCAANGANCAGCAGATTTTGGACAAAAGACACAAGGATATGCGACGTGCAAGATCAGCAGCGACTAATATAATCCCAACAACCACAGGAGCAGCAAGNGCGGTGGGGCAGGTTATTCCAAGCCTTCAGAACAAAGTGCACGGTATGGCTTTCAGAGTACCTACTGCCACAGTATCTGTCACCGACGTAGTAGCCAACTTAACTTCTGATGCAAGTGTCGAGGAAATAAATCTTTCGTATCAAAAAGCTGCGGCAGAATCGATGCGTGGAATCCTTGATTTTTCAACAGAACCCTTAGTGAGCACCGATTATAGACAAAGTCCTTTTAGTTGCGTGATTGATGGTTTGTCGACTATANCGTTAGAGGGAAATATGGTGAAAATAGTGGGCTGGTACGATAATGAATGGGGNTATAGTCTAAGAACAATTGACCTAGCNCAATATTTGGCAAACACTGGATTCTAATACCATTCAAGCAANCCTTACGACAATTGTCCACTTCACATACGTAATTGAAGCAAGAGTCGGCCTAAGGGTATAATTCAACCATAAGTCGCCACAATGGCATTTTCCATGGAGGGTTAAATGGCAATCAACATCAAACCAGATACAGGTACTTGGGCAGTAAAAACAGGCCTCGCGCAGATGCTTAAAGGAGGCGTGATTATGGATGTTGTTACACCTGACCAGGCCGTAATAGCAGAGAACGCCGGGGCAGTTGCTGTCATGGCCCTTGAGAGAGTTCCGTCCGACATCAGAGAGGCAGGCGGTGTAGCTCGAATGTCCGATCCTCAAATGATTTCGGAGATAATTGACGCAGTCACCATACCTGTTATGGCTAAGGCAAGAATTGGGCACTTTGTTGAAGCACAAGTCCTAGAAGCATTAGGGGTTGACTACGTTGACGAATCCGAGGTGTTGACTCCAGCCGATGAAAACAATCATATAAGTAAGGCTGAGTTTAAGGTTCCATTCGTCTGTGGATGTCGTGATTTGGGTGAGGCTCTCAGAAGAATTGGAGAAGGTGCCGCAATGATTCGCACGAAAGGTGAAGCCGGTTCCGGAAACATTGTTGAGGCTGTAAGACATGCCAGAAGAGTGCTTGGTCAGATAAATCATATCCGCAGCATGGAACCTGACGAATTAATGGCAACAGCCCGTGATCTCAAGGCACCGTACGAGCTCGTAAAAGACATTCACGAGACAGGCACTCTCCCTGTCGTAAATTTTGCCGCCGGTGGGATTTCAACCCCTGCGGACGCGGCTCTAATGATGCAAATTGGGGTCGATGGAGTATTCGTAGGTTCAGGTATATTTAAGTCAGAGACCCCTCAAATAATGGCGGATGCCATAGTGAAGGCTACAACTCATTATCAAGATCCCCATATGCTGGCTGAGGTTTCAAAAGGACTTGGGTCAGCCATGCCAGGTATCGATGTCAGAACGCTACCAGAATCGGAACAATTCGCTACCAGAGGATGGTAGGTTGCCGACTATCGGCGTACTTGCGATACAGGGCGACTTTATTGAACACAGGCGAATGCTGGACGCCATTGGTACTGAAAGTAAGGAAATACGGCTCCCTAAACAATTGGAAGGCTTGGACGGCCTAATAATACCTGGTGGTGAAAGCACCACGATTGTGCAGTTGATCGATATTTATGGGTTTCGCAACCCGCTGAGAAAGCAGGTCAAAGACGGGCTGGCGGTGTGGGGAACATGTGCAGGAATGATTGTGCTGGCGAGAAAACTACTAGACAAAAGACCTGAACCTTTGGGACTAATGGATATAGAGGTTTCACGAAACGCATTCGGTCGGCAGATAGATAGTTTCGAAACCTCCCTAGATGTCTCAGGAATACCAGGCCCTCCAATTCACGCTTTATTTATTAGAGCCCCACTAGTTACCAATGTGGGTGCAAATGTCCAAATACTTGCACAGGTGGACGGTGATAAGCCGGTGGCGGTCAGGGAAGGCAAACTTCTTGCCACTGCGTTTCATCCTGAATTGACTAATGACACACGTGTACATAAGTTTTTCTCTGATATCGCGTCCACTTAATTATCAAATATATTGATTGTGATTTTTCTTAGATAGGTAGCCTAACTGAGTTGATCCAGAAAACAGATACAGATCTTAAGGCACTGATCGATGTTATCCCGGCTAGAATCAAGGACGCCTTGCTATCCCATCCCAACATTGACGAATTGCTCGAAGTTGTCTTGGACCTCGGCAGGCACCCAGAAGCTCGCTTCCTAGGAGAAAATGAACTTCTAGACATAGACGAGGTCACAGAAGCAGATATTGACTTTGCGATTGGCAAAGTAGGTATGTTTGGGGCAGATAATCGTGCAGGCATTGAAAGAACCCTTCATCGAATTTCGGCAATCAGAAATAGGAGCGGNAAGGTAATTGGCATAACTTTCCGTGTCGGTAGAGCAGTATATGGAACCATTCGNATCATCGAAGACCTGATTCTTTCTAACAAAAGTATCCTACTTTTGGGGAAACCTGGAGTTGGCAAAACTACCATGCTGAGAGAGGTTGCNCGAGTCCTTGCGGATGATGCTGACAAGAGAGTAATTGTTGTTGACACCTCAAATGAGATAGCCGGAGACGGCGACATACCTCACCGGGCCATAGGCAGGGCAAGACGAATGCAGGTTCCCTCCCCCAGCGAGCAACATGGCGTAATGATCGAGGCAGTTGAAAATCATATGCCGGAAGTGATCATCATTGATGAGATCGGTACAGAGCTTGAGGCTAACGCGGCGCGAACCATAGCTGAAAGAGGTGTTCAGCTCGTAGCAACAGCTCATGGAAATGAGCTAGAAAATTTGATTATGAATCCGACTCTTTCTGATTTAGTAGGTGGTGTCCAGATTGTAACGCTGGGAGATATTGAAGCGAAGAGAAGAAGGTCTCAAAAAACTGTCCTTGAAAGGAGTTCCCCCCCCACTTTTGATATTTTAGTAGAGATTCAAGGGTGGAACATNGTCACGGTTCACGAAGACGTAGCAGCCACCGTCGACAAAATGCTCAGAAAACAATCGGTTGCATCGGAAGTAAGGTCGATGTCTAAAGAAGGTGATCTAAAACGACACACGTTCTTACGCTCAACCCGATCATCTGAAGGCAGGAAATTCCTAGAGGATCAAAAGAATGGGCACGATTCTTCTCAACTAAGCTCAGATGTTATGNCCCTCAAAGTAACCAGCGTGCTCCCTTATGGCGTGAATAGAGGCAGAATAGAGCAGATCATCAAAGCGATGAATGCTCCATTAGCTCTTGTCGGTGATATGAAAACGGCCGATTTAGTAGTAACCACGAAAAACTACCACCGAAGAGGTACTCAAGCGTTAATAAATGCAGAAAAATTAGGAAAGCCTGTATTCGTTCTCCGAAGAAATACTGTTAATCAAATTGAACAGTTTGTAAAAGCAGTTGTCAGGGAAAACCAGGGNAAATCTGTATCAGAGGCGGATCGNTCGTTAGCNGTTCTTGAAGCGGAGAGGGCCGCCTATAGGATTGGCAAAGGGGAGGAGGAAGTCGAANTGAGACCTCAAAATTCCCATATAAGACGTCTCCAGCATCAAGTGGCAACACAATATGGACTCGGTTCTTCAAGCATGGGTCGCGAGCCCAAGCGTCGAGTAATCCTCCACGGAAATTAAGAGTTTGTCTGCTAGTAAGNAAGGACTCTTCATAGTATTTGAGGGAGTAGAAGGCAGCGGTAAAAGCACACAATGTCGGCTTCTTTCTGAAAGATTAACCTTGGAAGGCATCTCAAACATAAGACTTCGTGAACCTGGAGGCACCGAGACAGGTGAAAATATTCGGGCATGGTTGGCTGGNGGTTCNGATATTGACAGATTTTCTGAGTTGTTCCTGCTATCAGCTGCGAGAANCGCACTTGTCAAACAAAAATTAAAGCCTTCCCTGGTGGAGAAAAGAGTAGTAGTACTNGANAGGTACATTTACTCGACAATAGCATATCAAGGATTCGCAAGGGGAATTAGAAGGGANATCATCGATAGAATCAACGGTATTGCTACGGAAGGTTTGGACCCTCATAAGGTATTTTTACTCGATNTAGATCCAGAAATTTCATTTGAAAGGAAGAAAGATAATATTAGTGATCGGTGGGAATCTGAGGATATCCANTTCCACCGGAAAGTCCGGAATGGATACTTATCAATAGNTAAAGNCAACCCCACNCTCTGGNAAATACTCGATGCTTCCTCTGACGAGAAGTCAATTCATCAGCTGGTATGGCAATCAGTATTAGAGCTTTTTGATCAAATATAAAGTCATCTTAGGAAATTCCATGTTGTACCTGACGCGCTTAATTTCTGGCCACGCGGTATATTGATATCTCGANTNTCCAAAATGGCACGTGGNNTGTCATTTACCATCATATTCCCAATATCTGGACCATAGAGTCTTACGACGGACTTAAACCCCTTGAGTAGCTCGGGACATCTCGGGCCAGTAGACATATGGGTATCTGAAGCAAGTATATGACCAAGGTTATTTCTTATAATTTCTTCTGCAAAACGCCTTGCTTTGCCCCCGAATTTTCCAAAAACACTGCTCGCTGTGACCTGAGTCAACATACCTCTGTCCACCAGATTAAACAAAAGTAAAGGATCTTTCTGAAAAAGTTCCATTCTTTCAGGATGAGCAATAACTGGTACGAGATCCATGCTTTGGACCTCAGCTAGTGTATCTTCCAAAAAATCTGGCCTTCCAGACCAAGGCATTTCGACAAGAACGTATTTACCATGATTCATCTGAATTGCACTGCCTTCCTGTATATCAAACGGAAGATCAGGATCAAGGTGGTTTTCCATCCCTAACAAAACTTTTGTTGGGTATCCATATGCTGCAGCAAGATCATTAACCTTGCCCAATAGTTTTTCTACATAAGCAACGGAATAGGACTCAGAAACATCTTTCCTGTGCGGGGTAGCAAGAATGGAATCCACTCCCTGTTCAGAGGAGATTCGTATTATTTCAAGTGTTTCCTCAATCTTGCTAGGG
>PAOO01000035.1 GCA_002708065.1 Chloroflexota bacterium | reverse complement strand
TCGAAAGGGGTACCTCTCCTAATGTAAAGTGCCCCTACTCCACGGGGCCCGTGAAACTTATGGGCGGAAATACTTAACATATCCACTCCAAGGTCATGCACGTTGACGTCTATATGACCAACCGCCTGAACCGCATCAGTGTGTACCAAAATGGTTCTTCCCATCGACTCTGCCACTTTCTTTACCGCGGTCGCGATTTTTGACACAGGTTGAATAGTCCCTATTTCGTTGTTTGCAGTCATGACGCTAACTAAAACAGTTTTATCAGTAATAGCGCTAGTTACGTCGGACTGACTCACTCTGCCATGTTGATCAACTGGCAAATAAGTGACGTCGAAACCAAACTGTTCCATTTGATAACAAGTATGCAACACCGCGTGATGCTCAATAGACGTTGTGATTATGTGGTTACCCAAATGGCGCATTGCCATAACGCCGCCTTTAATGGCAGCATTATCCGACTCTGTCCCGCCACTGCTAAACACAATTTCGCTAGATCTCGCTCCAATTATTTCCGCTATAACTCTTCTGGAGTCATCAACAGCATTCCTTGCCTCCTGAGCAAGCATATAAATACTCGAAGGATTACCATAGCTGCCTTTGAGGAAAGGCAGCATTGACTCTAGAACCTCGGGACGCATAGGCGTTGTAGCACCATGGTCCATATATATAAGACGCTGTGATTTATCTAGCATAAAAATTATTCTGTCCGACCTAAAGAGTACTGAGATTGTGTTGAAACACCTTCGAGGCCGAGTGTCAATCTTAGCATGAGCTTAAATCACGATCAGTAAATTTTTTGTTTTATGNCAGCANNTTTTGATCATAANTCTTGTTCGCTTTCCCCCANAANNTCAGNGCTACTATTCGGCCAACTCATCCCTTTCCTTAATCATTCCATTTAGTGCCTNAGGCACTGATAAATACTCAAGGCCTCTTTCCAANATCCGGAAATCAATTTTNTCTAAAGCAAACATTTTAACAATTTCGGNTTTCGCTTTTTCCGGATCGAAGTACTTGCAGGAAAAAATGTCAACATTAACGTAGCCCCTGTCTGGAAATGTATGCACGCTGATATGACTCTCGGCTATGAGAATAAACCCCGACACTCCCCAGTCGTTTGNTACCTTTCCCCTAAAAGTNAGGACCTGGGGTGAAGAAATTGGTGTCATTGAAATTGCATGCGGGTATTCCTGAAGAAAGGTTAGTATTCTACCTTCGTCCGAGATGTATCCTGGGTCAGCTCCATAACCATCTATAACAAGATGCAAAGTCAGTCTCCATTCTCTATTGATGACACGATTAGGATGGCAGGCTACAATTATTCACTCTCCCTATCTTAGAGAAGCAAATATCCTTGAACAACGAGGCCAGTTGATTTACTATCANTCAGTTGTAAGAAAAGNGANTAGGGTATTACGATTTTACGTTGATATTATCAGTTTGTAGCCAGGTACTATTGGTTCAGTAAAAGATTGATTGAAGTTTCAGATCTAACCAAAAACTTNGGCGACTTCCCCGCCATTTCATCTTTGACCTTCTCTGTAGAGCAAGGGGAAATCCTTGGGTTTCTAGGGCCCAATGGTGCGGGAAAGACGACTGCCATGAAGATAATCACTGGCTTTATGCCGCCAACAAGCGGAACCGTAGAAGTCGCAGGTTTTGACATTGTCGAACATTCGTTAGATGCCCGAAAACATATAGGCTATTTGCCTGAGACAGTGCCACTATATACTGACATGACTGTCTCTGACTATCTCTCTTTTATGGGCANTATAAGGGGAATGTCATCCACTGAAATTAAAAGCAGAAGATCTGAAGTTATAGACCTTTGCAGGCTAGATGAATATCAAACAACCATTATTGGCAAGTTGTCCAAGGGTTATCGCCAAAGGGTAGGTATCGCGCAAGCGATTCTTCATGAACCTGATGTACTTATATTAGATGAACCAACTATAGGGATTGATCCTATCCAGGTCGTCGAAACCAGACAATTGATAAAGGATCTAGGGAAAGACCACACCTTAATCCTCAGCTCACACATTCTTCCGGAAGTCAGCATGATATGCGACCGNGTAATAATCATTCATGAAGGTCAGATAGTTGCGATTGACGATCCCNTCAACTTAGGCACCAACCTTTCCGGAATTGAGAGGGTTGAACTAGAGGTAAAGGGACCAAATAGAGAAATAATCAATGTATTGGAATCTGTCCGAGGTGTGGAGGAGATCGAAAGAATNCCTGTGTCAGGTGGTGCTTATCACCGTTACCACATTACAGTCTCTCTTGGTCAAGACATACGNACAGATCTTGCGAGTAAAGTGATCGANAATGGATGGGGTCTGTTGAAACTGCAGTCTTTAGGAATGACTCTGGAGGAAATATTCCTTCGACTTACCATCGAGGAAGAGCATGTNAGACCAGTTNAGCAGCTAGANGTTTCGGANTGAAAAACCTTTGGGCTATTACGAGTAAAGAAACTCGAGCATATTTTTCCATGCCGTCCGCCTACATCGTGGGTGCAATGTTTCTTGCACTTACGGGGGTTTTTTTCGTTTCTGACGTTAGCAGGCCATTTGCCGAGGCTGGAGTTAGAGGCCTTATTGACTGGGCCAGCTTTTTCACTATCTTTTTGGCCCCCCTTATAACCATGCGCCTGCTTGCAGAGGAGCAGAAGATGGGAACGTTGGAGCTTCTCTTAACTTCACCTGTCAGAGAGTGGGAAGTTGTACTCGGCAAATATATCGCAAGTTTTAGTTTGCTATTAGCAATTCAACTGGTAACTGTCTACTACGTCCTAATGATCTACGTGTTCGGGGACCCCGACACAGGCCCAGTACTCAGCGCCTACTTGGGATTGGTACTGCATGGTGCCGCAGCTCTTTCTATCGGTCTTTTAGGATCATCACTCTCAGGAAATCAGATCGTAGCGGCAGTCGTCGGTACCGGTGTTTTGCTGTTCTTTTCTTTTATAAACAGGGTGGCCTCATTACTTGAAGGCACTCCAGCAGAATTTATTAACGCGCTTTCAATGAACGCCCGACTTTCAGATTTCACCAGGGGCGTTATTGACACGAGTCACGTCATTTACTTTCTAAGCATTATAGCTATCTTCCTATTCCTAACGATACGATCCTTAGAAACCCGAAGGTGGCGTTAAATGTCACTGCCCCCCGAACAGCAGGATGAGTCCTATAAAAGCATACTGATCTCTTCTGTAAAGTCGCCGGGCTTCTGGAGTCTGGTACTTGGGGCTACAGGAATTGCCGCAATAGTGATCGGAGGAGGTATTAACCTTGCCTTCAGTGCCTTGTCTGACCTATCACTATGGGTACTATTAGCCGGATCGTTACTAGTATTCTTAGCTCTAATTTTATCGCCGAGATCCATAGCGATATTTCTTGTCGGTAGGAAAGGACGATACGGAACCAATGTAGCTATCATGACAATTGCCTTTTTTATAATTTTGTTAATTGTGAATTTCTTGATGTACAGAAGTCCTAATCGTATTGACGTAACAGCTACTCGAGTGTTTTCCCTATCTGAACAAACTTTGCAAATACTTGACGGACTTGATAATGAAGTTGTCGCGAATGCCTTCTTCGTCGAGTACCAAGGTTCAAGTTCGGCAAGGCAGCAAAGGCAGCAAGCAGAAGATCTATTAAACGAGTTTTCGAGAAGATCGGCTTTATTCAGTTACAGATTTATAGATCCTGAACTTAACAGAGCTCAGGCNCTAAAATACAACGTGAAGGTTTACCCTGCCGTTGTGTTCGAAGATAAAAACTCTGGTAGGCAACAAGGGGTGTCGACATTTACAGAGCAAGAATTTGTAACNGGTGTCCTCGTATCTACGGACGTACAGCAAAAAGAGGTGCGTTTTCTAACAGGACATGGTGAAGCGGAATTCACCAAGGACCTGATGCTCCAATCAGTCNAAGATGACGGACTGGACTATGCTATAGAAGGTATGCAGAGAGATAATTACAGGGTACTACCTCTCAATCTGAAACAAGCAAGCAAAGTGCCCGAAGATACAGCTGTACTGGTAATAGCGGGACCTACTAACAACCTAGATAAGGACGAATTTGAAGCAATCGCGGAATTCATTGCTGGCGGTGGCAATATTATCGCCATGTTTGATCCTGGATTACCTGATGGGTTCAACGCTCTAATTGCCCCATACGGGGTCGTAATAGGTGACAAAATGGTTGCAGATGCTGTGAGCAATGTAGCGGGTGAAATGCTTACACCCATGCTACAAAGAGCCAATGGGCAATATGCGACCAGTAATCAAACAGGTATCGGAATCGCTGACAAGATTGGAGTCACTTTTTNNCCTGAAGCAGGCTCAATAGATTCGATCATAAATCCTGCCGACATGCCGCCACATATCAAATTTAACGCCATCGGCTTTACAACACCAGCCAGTTGGTTAGAAACAGACCCTGAAAATCCTGGGTTTTCAGAAGAAGAATTCCCCGGGCCATTCGTTATATCCGGCTTACTTGAGGCAAGTGGGCAAATACATGAACCAACTTCATTAGTAGCTGATAGAGTGCCAGCCAAAGTAGTTATATTCTCAGACTCTGATTTCGCAACAAACAAGTATTTTCATAGCAGTGATAACTCCGACCTATTCTTGAATTCTGTCAACTGGTTGGCAGATGATTACGAGTTAATTTCTATAAGGCCGAAATTAGTTCCTTACAGGGAACTCGTAGTTAATGCTAGAGAGAGGGATTTCATCAAATGGTCTAGCTGGGTTTTCCCTCCTTCCCTTATGCTCATTTTGGGTGTCATTGTTTGGTGGCGTCGTCGCTAGGAGCATATTTAATTGAGCTTCAAGGTAACCATCGCCCTTATAGTTGTAGCTGTGATCTCAGGAGTAGTTTTCTACTTCAACCCCTTCGTACAGGATGAAGAAAAGAAACTTCCCAAACCTTGGTTTTATCAGGTACATGTCGATGATATGACATCAATTGGCATCACCTTTCAAGGTGACAGCATTTTGTTTGTAAAAACGTCCGCGGGCACCTGGGCGTTTGAAGGGCCAGGGGACATTCCTCCAGATCACAAAAGATGGGGGGGTATCGACTACATACTGGGAGGACCTCAGACTAAAAGAGATCTAACAGAAACACAAAAAATAATTGAAAACCCTGCTCAATACGGCTTAGATTCTCCGCACACTATAGTTGATATTGGGCTTACATTGGACCGGAATCTACAATTCAAACTTGGTGACAAGACCACCGACGGATACCACCATTATGGCCAAATATCGGGATTCCCGCAGTTATTTCTAATCGCAGACACGTGGGGAGATGTTGTAGCCAGACTGGTAACTGAACCCCCTATGCCAATTTGGTATGTGAAAAGGGATCCTGAAACGATCGACGAAGTGGGTATATTCCCCGCTTCTGAGGATGTGGAAACGGATGAATCAGAACTTAGATTCAAACGAGAAAAAGACGGCTCCTGGACAGTAAAAGATTATCTGGTAAGCACAGAATCATTCCCCGTCGATCAGAATAGATGGGATGCGATTCTCCCGCTTCTTAGCAGACCGGAGGGAACTACCGTTGCGGTGCCACGTGTAAATGACAGGGATTATTCTTCCTGGGGAATTGGAGAGTCTTCAGCAATCATTGAAATCAGATTCAAAGGTAAGACCGAAACAGGTACCCTTTTCACAAATGGAATTCTACTTTTGATAGGAAATAAAACTCCAGATGGCAATTCATACTACGGCATGTCAGATCAGGAAGGCATCTCACAACCAGTACTCCTTCTCCCGGCAAACTGGGTAGAGACTTTACTCGCACTTTACGATGATATCCCCTATGCCGAGAGTAATTGACCATCCCTAAGATAAGCTAAATCTAGGTCACTCCCTGCCATAAGATGTGGAAAATGGAGACCCCGTGGATGCTGTAATTATCACCATTGGAACTGAGATTCTGATGGGCGAATTGATCGACACTAACTCGGCCTATTTAGGAGACCAATTACCAAGAATTGGTATTAGGCTAAAAAAACTAGTGAGCGTAGGAGACAACCTTCGAGAAATTCGAGAAACTCTGGAATCAGAACTTGTAGCCGCCGATATTGTGCTAACAACAGGCGGCATGGGCCCCACTTCCGATGACCTAACAAGAGAAGCAATTGCAGAGTTCTGCGGGGAAAAGCTATCGATTGATGTCGATCAGTTGTCTATTCTAAAGAGAACCTTCAAGGCTCGAAGCCAATTTATGCCGGACACAAACCTAAAACAGGCATCTTTAATACCCTCAGCATCTGCGATACCTAACCCCAACGGGACAGCGCCAGGGTGGTTTGTAGAAAATCGAGGNAAAGTCATANTCGCCTTGCCAGGTCCGCCAGTTGAACTTCAACACATGTGGCGTCACGACNTTTCTATTCGTCTCGAAGAGATNTCTTCTGACGCCGTATATATAAGCAGAAACATCAAAACTTTCGGAATATCTGAAGGCGAACTTGATCAAATATTTACACACTTATTTGGCAAAGAAAATCCTTTTTTAGGAATATATTCGAAGCAGGACGGGATTCATCTAAGAATAATTGCCAAAGCAAGCACCAGGGAAATTGCAAGAAATTTGATTGAACCTTTGGAAACCGAAATATGTAGCAGGCTTGGCAGTTCAGTTTGGGGATTTGATGATGATACGCCCGCCCAATTACTAATAGATGAACTTCTAAAGCAAGGAAAATCAATAAGTGTAAAAGAAGGATTCACGAAAGGATTAATNTGCAGCAACCTGTCCGANGCTACCGGAAATAACCATGTGNNTATAAAAGGTGTAATTACTAGTCCTACAANGCTTACAGNAGAGAGCTTTCCTACGTNACAAAGCAAAGATGTGGTAACNCTAAATGTATCGGACACTGCCCAGTCTNAGGAAAAAGACGAAATAACTATCGAAGCCANTTGTGNCAGTAAAACAAATCTAACCTCATTATCCCATCGAAATACCAGCTTAAGGATGAGACAACGAACAGCCAATCAAGCGATACTGGGTGCCCTCANGCTTNTGAANGATCTACNTTGACCAANGTATNACGAATACTAAATCTGNCGACTTNGNTAGAACNNNATGTAATGTCNCGGAAAANNGTTTTTCAAGTTAAATCNAAGGCNTTAACTANAAAACGGCTNAAACNGAACAAGTATTTATTCAGTAAATTAAGGATCAGTTCGCATAAGCGACTCTTTTAAAAGGCCTCAATCCTAATATTTCCAAGTATAACGATGATGGTCGGGGAGACAAGATTCGAACTTGCGACCCCCTGCACCCCATGCAGGTGCGCTACCAAGCTGCGCCACTCCCCGACTTAAAGACTAAGAATAGCATAGCGAAAAGAAAGCTCACAACAANATATTGTTTGCGTGCTCCACNGGTAGAATGTTTCCACGGACACTACGGTGTAATTTGAATGAAAGTGATCATTTAATGATATAGTCAACNCGTTTACTTTATTCATTAANTTTAAGTAACGGTGGAGTGCAATCGTGACGACAGAAACTGGTATTACAGTATCCCCAAGGGAGTTAAGGAAATCGATCAGGGAAGGGGGACTTGTACGCCCGACGTCCGGCATGGCTCCGGGATTCGTTCAAACTAACCTCGCAATACTACCCGAAAAAGTGGCATTCGATTTCTTACTCTTTTGCCAACGCAATCCCAAACCATGCCCTCTTATAGAGGTACTGGAACCGGGTCAGATCGAAGCTAGAGCCACTGCACCTAAAAGTGACATCAGAACAGACGTTTCGATGTACAGAGTATACGAGTCAGGTGAGTTGGTTGATGAGCTACCGGATCTGTCAGAAATTTGGCGCGACGATTATGTGTCTTTTTTACTTGGCTGCAGCTTTTCGTTTGAATCAGCTTTACTAAACAACGGGATTAAATTACCTCACTTTGAACAGGGTACAAATGTCTCTATGTACGTAACTAATATCCCAACTATACCTGCCGGAGAATTCTCCGGCCCTATGGTTGTGTCCATGAGAGCAATCCCTCAAGAGAAAGTAGTTCGCGCGGTTCAGGTTACATCTAGATTCCCTAGCGTGCATGGATCACCTGTTCACGTAGGCGACCCGGAAGCCATAGGAATAAAGGATGTTAGCAAACCAGACTTCGGAGATCCTACAAAATTCAATCCTGGTGATGTACCCGTGTTTTGGGCTTGCGGAGTCACTCCTCAAAGCGTTGCAATGAGTTCCAAACCATCAATAATGGTGACTCATTCACCGGGGCATATGTTTATAACTGATATGAGGGATGAAGATTATTCAATTATTTAGAAGGGTGCCATGAATACCATCGAAGACATAATTCTCGATCATGATCAGAGAGGAATCTCAGAGCTGAGAAACCTTGTGCCACAGGATTTCTGCAAGAGATCATCGGATTTAATTTTGGAAAACCCAGGCAAAGTATTCATCACAACTGGGTTTTATATCCTGACAGCGGGCGCTGCAGAGACTGATGGTCCACCTGGTGCGATTGCAATTGGTAATGCTCTCGAGAAACTTGGATATGAGATTGTCTATATAACAGACGAATACGCCTTCGACATGATGAGAGAGTGTAAATCCGAGAAATCCAGAGTCATAGATTTCCCAATAATGGATAAACCCGAAAGTGAGGAATATGCCCTAGAACTCCTATCCAAAGAGAATCCCTCAATTCTTTTGTCTATAGAAAGGTGCTCTGCAGCACAAGACGATAAGTACCGCAACATGAGGGATTTGGATATTACAGTCAATACAGCAAGGATAGATTTGCTCTTCAACATACATAAAACCACTATCGGGATAGGGGATGGAGGAAACGAAATTGGTATGGGAAACGTCCTGGACGGTGTAGATAAGTCAGACAAGCTAGTTTCATACCCAGCTGTTTCTACAGTTAACGAGTTGATTATAAGTAGCGTATCTAACTGGGGTGGATACGGCCTAATAAGCTCATTATCTATGAGTACCGGAAAAAACGTTCTGCCGACAATCGATGAAGATATGCAAATTATCCGCAGAATAGTGGATATGGGAGCTGTAGACGGATTCTCAGGTGAACAGACCTACAAAGTTGACGGATTTAATCTTAAGGAAAACGCCGATGCCTTACAAAGGCTTCACGACATTTTAGATTGACAGTAAACAATACTTTTCATGGAACATAAATGGGCGCCTAGAGGGCACCCGTTTATGGAACTAAGGTGTATAGACCTTATTAGACAGAGACTCCGTTACGGGGAGAAGGCGTATTTCCTTCCGGGCGCAAGGTATCGATCCCTCTTCTGACCTGGCTCAGTACCTCAGCAAGTTTTTCTTCTAAGCCTGCCAGCACTTCCCTAGAATATCGGTCAGCCCCCTCCCTTTGGGTAGCAGCTGAGGCTTCAGCGTCATTCAGAAGCGAATAAGCTTTTCGCCGTGCATCTTGAACTATACTCTGAGCTTCCGTAGTGGCATTTGCCGTTATCTCACCGCCGCGGGAACTAGCCTCTTTAATTATTTCAGAGTCTGACACTCGTTCCTCATGGGCAACCGAAGCGGCGCTGCTGAGTTCTTGAGCCGTATTCTCGGACTCTTCACGCACCCTATTCGCCTCGAGGTAAGCCTGGCTGATAATGCCATCTTTTTGCATGATAATGGCTTGCGCCTCTTCAATATCAGCTGGCATCCCAGACTTGATCGATTCGGATAGCCGAACAAGTTTGTCAGACTCCACCATGATCTTACCTCTAAAGCCAGGAACCCTTGTACCAGCGTTCCTTAGGGTTTCCAACTCGCTAAGAATCTCGTTTACATCCATTGAGACTGCCCTCCCATATCTCTCGTTTCTTAATTACTAAAGTCTTTCTTTTAGTGCTTTGGCAATGTGTGGTGGAACCAGGTTGTCGATANTNGCTCCCAACCTTGCTACTTCNTTGATCCTACTCGAATATATGAACTGATGCTCCAGCGCACTCATCATGCATATTAGATCTATATCCGGTGAGAGGTTTCTCCACATAAGTGCCATCTCGAATTCCTGCTCGAAGTCATATCCTGCCCGCAGCCCCCTAAGAATTACTTTAGCTCCCACTTCTCTAGCCACGTCTGGAGCAAGCCCAGTAAATGGAACTACTTCTACATTATCGATTCCCAATAATGCGTCACCAAAAAGTTTCACTCGNTCGTTTGTTTCAAACATTAAAGTTTTCGGAGGGGCCTCATAAACCCCCACAACCACCTCGTCAAATAGTTTCGACGCCCTGATGGCAACATCTACGTGCCCGTTATGGGCTGGGTCAAAACTGCCCGGATAAAATGCTTTAACCACCAACCACCTCATAAAATGAAACTTGTGAATCTCCATATGTCTTCAGATTGAAGCGTGACATTTCCCCGTACCGTTCCTCAAGAACCACACCTTTTTTATGCTCTGCAACTACTATTCCCGAAGGAGATACAAAGCCTTCCTTACCGACGTTTATCATGAGAATCTGCCAATAATCAATTTCAAATGGTGGATCCAACATGACCAAGCCGTAATCATCCTCGCATTCAGAAATAAATTTTACGCAATCTGCACGTGTCACNATGCANGAATTTCCAATCCCCAATTTATCAATATTTTCTTGAATTAATCTATAATTTTTACCNCTTTTTTCAACNAAGTGAGCGCTTTCGGCTCCTCGACTAATAGCTTCTAATCCAAGAGCCCCGCTGCAAGCAAACAAATCCAATGCCTTCTTCCCGCTCACACCTTTCGGGCCGATTATGGAAAACATCGCAAGCTTTACCTTTTCAGTAGTAGGTCGAATGCCTTGCCCAGAAGTTGGCGAAGTTATCCGCCTACCTCGAAGATATCCTCCTGAGATTCGAATAGCCAAGTTCNGAAACACTCACCTATAAACGAAAGCTAAATATTGCCTATTAAGCGATAGTAACAATAGCTCAAACTATGTAAAAGAAGAATTCGTCCAGCATTCTGGGCAATTTCGGAAATTTTTCCTAACCGAAAACTTTCTATCTTTAAGATATCCAGTTTTGCAAGGTAAAGTCTCNGAGATAGAATACCAGCCTTATAAATATCTTTTTGCCACCTCGTAAGTTTCAAACAAAGATAATCCGACATAGCTTANTCCACGCAAGAGCNTGGGCGTGATGCAAAAAAAGACTTACCTAACCGCTGAACGACTTGAAAGGCTTANGGAAGAGATGAGACTGNTCCGGCANAGCAGTCGGAAAAAGTCAGCCGTCAGGATTGAGGGTGCAATCGAAGAGGGCGGAACCACCGANGACGCGGAATTTGATGAATTCAAAAACAGTTAATCTTTAGTCGAGAATCGTATCCGTTCGCTGGAACACATTCTATCTAGAGCGGAAGTTGCAGAAAGATCGTATCAAGCCCCAGATGTAGTCAGCTTTGGATCAACAATTGCAGTAGTAGGTGACGATGGTAAGGAAAACCTTTAACAACTCGTCGGAAGCGCCGGGGCCTAACCAAGAGAAGGTAAGATATCAGACGAATCTCCCGTAGGGAAAGCATTGGCGGGCCACAAGGTAGGTGATAGGGTGGAAATAAGAACTCCGACCAGAACGTCCTATCTCACTATCGAATTAATAACATAAATAATTTCCCTACAGTAAGAGGACTGATTTGTCCCAATCTGAACATGAATACTTTAGAGTACGTCAAGAGAAAGCGGAAGCACTAAGATCAAAAGGCCTGGATCCCTACCCTGCTAGATTTAACAGGACTCACACCAGCCTTCAGGCACTAGCTTTCTTCGAAGAACGTGAAGAATCCCACGCAGATGATCTGATCGAAATATCTGTAGGTGGCCGCGTCATGGCTCGAAGAGGCATGGGCAAAGCAACCTTCCTAGATATATCTGATGCTGACGGCGACCTACAAGTAATGTTGCGGGGCAATGCTCTGGGGGAGAGATATGAGCTCCTTAGCTATCTAGATATCGGAGATTGGTTAGGAGTGAAAGGGTCCCTCTTTAGGACCCGAACAGGTCAAATAACGTTACAGGCTTCTGAGTTTCAGATCATATGTAAAGCACTTAGGCCTTTGCCTGAAAAATGGCATGGATTGACTGACGTGGAAACTCGATTCAGACAAAAGTACCTCGATCTTATAGCTAATGAAGATGCTGCAAAAGCTGCCCGTTCGAGAAGTCTTCTTGTCAGTACGATGAGAAAATTTATGGAAAGCAAAGGTTTCATAGAGGTTGAAACACCCATCCTAGTGCCTATTGCGGCAGGAGGAATGGCACACCCATTTACGACCCACCACAATGCGCTTAATAGAACTCTATACCTCAGAATCGCAACAGAGCTTCATTTAAAAAGGNTGATAGTAGGCGGACTGGAAAAAGTCTTTGAAATTGGAAGAGTCTTCAGAAACGAGGGGGTTGACCAGCAGCACAACCCTGAATTTACCACCATGGAAAGTTATGAGGCTTTTGCCGACTATAACGATGTTATGGAAATGGTAGAACAGATTGTTTCAACTGCCTCAATGAAACTGAACGGCTCAATGAATAGTCCTTTCGGTGGGATTGAATTGGATTTCACACCTCCCTGGCCAAGAATCGACCTGCGTCAAAAAATTATCGATGTCAGCGGTATAGATTTCTTTGACCACGAAGATTCAGAATCTTTAGGAAAAGCTATGGGTCAAGTCGGCATAGATGTCAGCCAGCAAGTAAGTTGGGGTGGACTTCTCGACAAGTTAATATCTGAAAAGGTGGAACCCACTTTGGTTCAACCTTGCTTCCTTGTAGACTACCCCCTTGCAATGTCTCCATTGGCTAAGAGATCGGTGGACGATCCGCAAATTGTCGAGCGTTTTGAAGGCTTCGTGTGCGGGATGGAGATATGTAACGCGTTCTCTGAACTTAACGACCCTGTGGATCAAAGGATCCGTTTTGAGGAACAAGAGAGGTTGCACTCAAAATACCAAGGGGAAGAAATGGACCGTTTAGACGAAGACTTCCTTATCGCAATCGAACATGGAATGCCACCCACTGGTGGCCTGGGAATTGGAATTGATAGACTCGCAATGATTCTCACTGACAATCCATCTATTCGGGAAGTGATATTATTCCCACAGCTTCGTAATTAGAGCCCAAAAGGGCTTCGCTTTCCTNAATCGGATCTAATAGAAGGATGCGGTAACAATGAGCGGTCATATAGCTGACATCGTTGTGAAAAACGCCAATGTTCTGACCGTTGACGATTTGGGTACTGTCGCTGAAAGTTTTGCCGTCAAGAACGGTAAGTTTGTATCTGTAGGAACCAATACTGACACGGAGATGCTATCCGGACCCAATACTAGAATTCTGGATTTAAAGGGTCAAACTGTTATTCCTGGATTTATTGACGCCCACATACACGTATTGAGCAGTGGAACCCGTCACGTTATGTCTGCCGATTGTGATAGGCGCAGCATCGATGAAGTTCTCCAAGCACTCAGAAGAAGGTCCGCGGGGCTTGGACGAGATGAATGGATTCAAGGGTTTAAATATGATGATACGAAGACTGAGGAAAATAGATTTCTAACACGTCAGGACTTAGATGCAGTAAGTACGGATCTGCCCGTGTTTGTATCACATCGAGCCGGGCACGTGTACTACATGAATAGCAAAGCCCTTGAGATAGCCGGTTTCAATAGCAATACACCTGACCCGCCTGGAGGCCGGTTTGGCAGGGATCCCACAACCGGAGATCTAAACGGTGTGATTTATGAAAGAGCATCGGAGCCCGTAAGGAAAATGCTACCTACAGTCAGCATTGATGACAGAANGCGCGGGCTTAAACTCATTAATGANATGCTGAGTGAAGCAGGATTGACTAGTGTTCACGATGCTAGGGTTTCAAGTGACGAATTGCTCTCATATCAGGAAGGTCTGACGAATGGAAACCTAGGTCCTAGAGTTTACATGCTTATGGCCCACGACCATTTCACTTCCTTGAGGGATTCAGGAATCAAAACTGGGTTCGGAAATAACATGCTCAAAATAGGTGGCATCAAAATGGTTTCAGATGGCGCTATCGCGGCCCGAACCGCATACCTATCAGAGCCTTATATAGGCTCTGAGTCAGGGGATGATTGCGGGATTCAGGCGATGAGCGCGGAAGAGATTGAAGAAGCTGTGCTGGAAATACACAGGGCAGGATTCCAGGTTTGCATCCATGCAAATGGGGATCTCGCCATCGACATGGTGCTTTCCGCATATGAAAAGGCCCTGAATTTTTATCCCAGAAATAATCCCAGACACAGAATAGAGCACTGTACTTTGGTCAACCCTGANCTGTTGAATCGAATGAGAACAACTGGAACAATCGGCACGCCTTTTTGTACATACGTCTACTATCATGGAGAAAAGATGGGCTANTACGGGGAAGAAAGACTCGAGTGGATGTTTGCTCAAAAATCCTTCATGGAATACGGCGTTGTAGCTACCGGAGCTACGGATTATCCCCCAGGACCCTACGAACCATTACTCGGAATCCAAAGTTGCGTTACCCGAACGGACATAAACGGTAAATTNTGGGGGCCAAGCCAGCGCATTTCCTCGGAGGATGCGTTAAGGATATACACACGAAACGGTGCCTATGCATCCTTCGAAGAGAATATCAAAGGCTCTATAGAGGTCGGTAAGCTCGCAGACTTCGTTATCCTCGAGCAGGACCTCACAAAGGTAGACCCTTTCACAATTAAGGACATAGAGATAATACNAACTGTTGTCGGTGGACGAACTACATATGAGATATAGTTCTACACTTTCATAACCGCAACGGTTGCCTTTTTTCCATCAAGATCGTGATTTTCAATATAACAGTCCACAGGAATATCTCTGGATGAAATGTTTTCGGCTAAGGTTTCCTCTTTAAAATATGTAAAATGNTTTTCCACGATATCTGACAGTTCGTCAGATCCAGATATCCACAGATTGATATGGTCAGAGATTTCGAAACCCGCGGACCTTCTCATATTCTGAATCCTATGCACCAGTTCCCGTGCCGTACCTTCTTCTCGCAATTCCGGAGAAATATCTGAAGAAATGCCTACAGCATAGCCNGAATCTATAACTGAAGAAACTCCATCCAGCTCAATGGCNGAAATAAGAATTTCTCCGGGTTCCAGCGTAAATTCTCCTAGTTCAATATTATGTCCCGCATCCACCAAGACTTTTATATCTGATGGGTCCGCCAACTCAAGTGCCGACNTTATAGCTCCAAGTTTCTTTCCGTACCTTGGACCAAGGACTGGTAGGTTTGGTTGAATCTGAAAACTGACAATCTCTGCGGCATCTGCTACAGGGGTGACATGTTTAACATTCAGTTCATCTAATAACTGATCCTCTATTAGAGGCAACATGCCNAGTTCATTAACGGTCCTCGTATGCACATAAATATGTTCGAGGGGTTGGCGCACCTTTATCCCTGCCTTGCTTCTGGCTGAGCGACCCATACTTGAAAGCCTCATAGCCAAGCGNGTTCGCTCAGAAAGNTCTCTTTCGACAATATTTCGGTCAGTGACCGGATANTCTTCAAGATGAACACTTTCCTTGCCAAGTGNTTGAGAAGTTACAAGGTTCTGGTAAATAGATTCCGTGATGAAAGGAACAACGGGAGCCAAAAGTTTTGTCAGGGTAACTAACGTTTCATAGAGAGTCGAATACGCAGAAAGCTTGTCATGATTAGAATCTTCACTTGAGTCACTCAAAAGTCCTGATTTCCAGAAGCGTCGCCTACTTCTTCTTATGTACCAGTTGGACAAATACTCGGTGAATTGTTCGACTTCCCTTGTGACATTTTCTGGCTCAAATGATTCGAGAGCCCTCGTAACTTCCCTAGTCAGAGAATTCAATTCACTCAGTATCCATCGGTCGAGCTCAGTTCTCTCAGATATAAGTGGAATCTCGGCTCTAGGATCAAACTCGTCGATATTGGCATATGTGACAAAAAACGAATAAACATTCCACAATGGTATAAGGAACTGTCTTCGTACCTCGTCTGCCGTACCAAATCCAAAGTTGAGATTAGCGGCAGGATTCTGTCGAGCAAACTGCCATCTCATAGCGTCTACACCCATTTTTTCAGCTGCATCTTCGAACCAAATAGCATTTCCTTTACTCTTGTGCATGTCTTCGCCATTCTCGTCCCTCATTAGGGCATAGCTAAATATGTTCTTACAAGGCTCAGAATCTACTAGGACAGTACTCATTACCAGTAGGGAATAAAACCAGTTTCGGTACTGCCCAGGAAAACTTTCTGAAATCCAATCGGCAGGGAACCAATCGTTCCAGTAATCTTTATCCTCTCTAAATTTGAGAGTGGAGAAGGATACTATCCCTGCATCCAGCCACGGATTGCCCACATCTAGGATTCGGCTAATTTTGGTACCACATTTCGAACATGCAATTTTTACTGAATCTATCCAAGGTCTATGTGGTGAATTGCCTTCAAATTCATCCCAGCCTTCTATAGACCGGTCCTTGAGTTCATCCTCACTGCCTATTACTTCAAAGTTGCCACAATCACAACTATATATAGGCAGGGCAAGGCCGTAATATCGTTTTTTCGAAATCATCCAATCGTCCATATTACGGATCCAGTCCAGCTCTCGCTTCATACCAAATTCCGGAATCCAATTTATATTCTGCGTTACTCTTGCGAGGGATTCCCGAAGAGGATCCATTCTTATAAACCATTCATCTACCAACCTGAAAACCAGCTCTGAACCACATCTCCAACAGTGAGGGTATCTATGACGGTACTTTTCCAGGCGATAGAAGATTCCTTTTTCCTTAAGATTTTCATAAATGCGATCATTTACGTCGTAAACATTTAATCCTGTCAGCCAATCAAATCCCTCGATGAAATCTCCTTGGTCATTTAAAGGAGCAATGGTTGAAATACCCTCCCTTTTACCAAGCGCGAAGTCTTCTTTGCCGGCACCAGGTGCAATATGAACGATTCCAGTGCCCTCCCCTTCGGATACTTCATCCCAGGCTAAGATCCTATGTTCAACATCACGTTGCGCAGGCAGCTCATCAAATGGTCCGTCATAGCAGAGTCCTATTAGTTCAGCTCCCTTAAATTCCTCAACGATTTCATATTCCCCTGAAAGCGAAGTAAGCCTACTTTTAGCAAGATAATAGAATTCTTCTTTTTGTGAGACCTTCACATAATGCATCTCAGGGTTAACTGCAGCAGCGCAGTTGGACGTAAGCGTCCAGGGGGTAGTAGTCCAGACTAAAATCGATTCATTTGGGGTTCTACGAGTACCCGAGTCGGTTACGGGAAATTTTACAAACAACCCAGGGTGAACAATCTCGACATACCCTTCTGTAACAATTTCATGTTCAGAAAGACCGGTGCTGCANCGAGGACACCANGGCATTACATCNGTGCCTTCATANATAAGCCCNCTTTCATGACAGGTNTTAAGGAAATNCCAGATNGNNTAATTATTNTCATCTGCCATNGTNTGNTANGAATTATCCCAATGCATCCAGTANGCCAGNTGNTTCGATTGNTTAGTTATCACATCTGAGAATCTTTGAACTCTCTCTTTACATAATGTNACGAANTTNTCTACCCCGTAAGANTCGATATCCNTTTTNGAAGAAAAGCCGAGTTCTTTCTCTACTTCAACCTCGATCCAAAGNCCTTGNCCNTCNAATCCGTTTTGGTAGCGCTGCTTGTAGCCCTGCATAGTTCTAAATCTTGCAAATAAATCCTTGTAACTACGACCCCAAGCATGGTGCACCCCCATTGGATTATTGGCCGTTATAGGACCATCGATAAACGAGTACCTCTTTTTAGAAGATTCGTTACGAGACATGTATTTTTTGGGAATTTCATTATTTTCCCACCACTTCAGAATCGTTTCTTCCAATTCTGGAAAGTTAACCTTGGAATCAACTGGCTTAAACATAAATTTCTCCATCCAGNAAATAAAAAATGCCCGTCCCAGAAGGGACGGGCTACTTTACTAGTCCGCNGTACCACCCTAATTCCCCCAAATCAGGGGGCTCTCACAGGTTGTCTTTATAACGTGAGACAAACTCGTCGAAACTTAATAACCCTCTTTACATCGGGGTTTCAGCTTGAGACTCGGAAGGGATATTCATTTCAACTTATAGTACCCCTTCACACCGATCGGGGTTCTCTTTGACCTCAGTTGAGATTACTCGTCTTCGTCAACGTCCAATATTTTTTTAATTAATACAATAAAAGGTTAGGAAATGCAGGCACAGGTGTCAAGAATCATTCACTTGAATGGCTTCTTACCTGTTTTTTCCTCATAGAGTTTCCAAGTGTTTTCATTGAACGGATAATACTTACCTGGCGAACATTGTTCGATCTCAAGTTGTTTTTTTATAACTTCTTCAACTTCTTCTCGCTGATGTGCGATTTCAATTATTTCATTAACCTCGGATCTAGGAACCACTACTACACCATCGTCATCACCAACAATAGCATCTCCAGGTCTGACTAAAACGCCCCCACACTGAATAGCATCGTTCACTTGCCAAGGCCAGAAATCAGCCGGACCTTGTTTGGCCGTAGTGCTAGCTGAAAAAACTGGAAACCCATAATTCTTAAGAACCACACTATCCCTAACCCCCCCATCAGTTACCAACCCTCCAACTTTGCGTTGCATAAGTCGAAGGAATTTGATGTCTCCGCCTATTGAACTGTATTGCCACCTCAAAGCATCTATTACTAACACCTCGCCCGGCCCACACAACTCAATTGCTACGTATTCGGCTGAGTCTTCGCCCTTCGGCTTGTCTGAAAACAAATCAGGTCTATGAGGAACGAATCTTAAGGTCACCGCCCTCCCCGCCATAGATTGTCCTTTTTGAAGTGGGCGGGCTCCTTCAACATAAGTGGAAGGCCATCCTTTAACCCACAAACCGTCAATGAGTGTTTGTGTGGGAATGCCTTTCAGAATGCTCAGGGTTTCATCGGTAATAGGTATTAAATCAGCCATGTCTTAATCCTCTAGAAAATGCTAAATCCTAAATGTGACGTGGTAGTAACTTTTATTTAATTCGGGCAATGCTATCTCAGATGCTATTGATATGTCCTGATGTTTGTCGAAATATACAAGGCTCTCAGAGTAACACCAGCCATGTTTATCTGACATACAATGCAGTCAGTGGCGGCTTCAGTAAGCTCCCACATAATATTAGTGATATGGGGACTCAAGAATGACAAAGACATCGGACATCGTTGTAGTAGGAGGAGGAGTCAACGGCACAAGCATAGCAATGCACCTTTCAAAGACACTCGGTGGAAAGGTGACATTAGTTGAAAAAGGCGGACTTGCAACAGGTGCAACCGGCAGATCCGGGGCGATGATCAGAGAGCATTACCTGACTCCAGAGCTTGTTAGAATCGCATCCCGCTCAAAAACATTTTTTGAGGACTGGCCAGGAGAGCATGGTTACGACCTAAAATTCAAGAGAACAGGAAGAATTCTGCTTTTTGGAAATGTCGATGAAAAAGCTGCTCGGCTTAACGGGGAGATGAATAGGAGGGAGGGAGTTTCTATTGAAACACTTGGTATGGCAGAAACGTCCAAAATCTTGCCAGAAGCTAACCTGGAAGATATAGAGGTAGCTCTTTACGAACCTGATGCAGGATATGCGGATCCAGTTGCCACCACTTACGCATTTGCCAAAGAGGCTAAAAGGCACGGTGCGACGATTCTAACTAATACCAAAGTCTCAGAGATAATTTCCTATCAAGGTAAAGTAACGGGGATAAAAACGAATAGCGGTGACATAGAATCCGGCATCGTAGTAAACGTAACCGGACCCTGGGCTAACTCTCTACTCTCGCCACTGGGCGAGACTTTACCCATAACTCCAATTAGGGTTCAAATGGTTCATTTAAGAAGACCTCCATCTCTGGGAACCCTGGAGCAAATTGTGATCGATCATACTTGTGGGTCATATTACAGAACGGACGGATCACCAAACACCTTGATAGGGGGAGAGGCTCCGGAAGATATCGGTGAAACCGTGAACCCAGATCACTTTGGGCTAAATGCTGACCATCAGTTCATTGTTCGATACTGGGAAAGGGCCATCAAAAGATTCCCAGAGTTTCAAAATGCAATCTGCAGAGGAGGATATGGCTCTCTCTATGACATGACCCCAGACGGTAATCCTATTATCGACGCGTCAGAAACGATAGAAAATTTATATAACGTGACAGGCTTTAGCGGGCATGGATTCAAGCTTTCCCCTGCTGTAGGGGAGCTAGTATCTGAACTCGTAAACGGGTCAAAAAACCGTACCGACGAACTGAATTTATTCAAGGCTTCCCGATTCGATACTGGCAACGAAATTATACCCAAACACCCCTATGGCATGAGGGCACATCAATGACTGTTAGACAATCACCATTTTGTAGACAGCCTGAATTCACAAATATATAATTGACCGCTAGTGAAGTTGCCGATCCCTTCGGCAAACGCACCTGCCGAGGTGGTGGAATTGGTAGACACGCAGCGTTGAGGGCGCTGTGGCCTAAATGGCTGTAGGAGTTCGAGTCTCCTCCTCGGCACCACTTCAGCGGTATATTTAGGCGACGTAGCCAAGCGGTCTAAGGCGGAGGTCTGCAAAACCTCTATTCGGCGGTTCGAATCCGCCCGTCGCCTCCAGTCTTTTCATACCTAGAAATCACTCGTTTCCATGAGAAACCTNTCAACAAGGTATCATCGTCCATAATCTGAATGGAATNCGATCGCCATTGTTCGAAAAGNAATGAGAACCAAGGAATCAACAAATGACACAACATGGACAACAACACCCAACCAATCATGGCAAATCAACCTATGGGTTTGCGGGATTAGTCTCCTTTCTAAGGACACCGGTCTGTCATGATCTGGACCAGTTGGACGCCGACATCGCCGTGATGGGCGCGCCAACGGATGAAGGTTCCGTATTCATGCCTGGTTCACGGTTCGGTTCACGCTCGATAAGGGAGCATTCCCTGCGATTTGGTACTAATGGCTACTTCGACCATGACGCNGACAAAGTGTTCCTGGAATATGANCTTGCCAACAATCGNATTGTNGATGTGGGTGACGCGGACGTCNTGATCACCAATGTTGAAGGCACTTTCGAGAACATCACTAACCTGACCCGGATGGTGTTGGATGCAGGCGCGATGCCGGTGGTGCTGGGAGGCGACCACGCAATTACCTTCCCGGTCGTCCGGGCGTACAGTGAACCTCTTCACGTCGTCCACTTCGACGCCCATATCGACTATTCACCCTTCATTCACGGGTTCGAATACACTAACTCCCATGCTTTCCGTCACATCTACCATATGGATCATGTAGAAAGCCTTACACAGATTGGAATCCGCAGTGTACGGAACAACAAGGCTTGGGTTGACGACTCCATCAAT
>PAOO01000034.1 GCA_002708065.1 Chloroflexota bacterium | reverse complement strand
ATACGAACTAGATCAGTCTCTAATTAGGCGAGATAACATCGAAAATGACGTTCAGTTCGATTTAGATGTGCAGAAAGCAGAGATCAACCGATTACAGGCAGAGATAAACAAAGCAGAATCGGATTTGGAAGACACAACAATAACTTCTCCGTTCGATGGGGTAATCTTGTCACTTCCTGCTTTCGAAGGTGGCAAAGTTAACCCGGGTGAGGCTGTGGTTGAGATCTCACACCCCAATGATTTTCAATTAGAGGGCTCCATTGACGAGATCGATGTTCTACACATCACACCTGGGATGAACGCTTTCATAACTATAGACGCAGAATCATCTCTAAATGTATCAGGTGTTGTAGAAGAAATTTCCATAACCCCATCTGTACAACAAGGCGTTGTTTCATACTCTGTAACGGTGGGATTGGAGTCTGTTCCCTCTGTTCAGCTTAGGGACGGATTATCTGCTGTCGCAGAAATCGTTATTGAGAATTCTCCTAATCAGATCGCTATACCTTTGAATGCGATTAGGGGACCGGAAGATAATCCGTTTGTTTTAATTAAAACCGAATCCGCCGTTGAGAACCGAGCTGTAAGGCTAGGATTAAGTGATGATTTCTGGGTCTCGGTCGTTGATGGTCTGGATGAAGGTGAAACTATTCTTGTCCAAGGAAAGCCAATTGTTGGTGAAGAATTCAACATGAGATCTCTTCGTAGGCCGNGGGGTAGGTAGATCTGTAAAAGAGACTATGGGTGAATCAGAAGTGAATGGATCGAAAATATCTGGTAAATCCAACATTATTCAACTCGAATCCATAACAAAGATATATAGACTTGGAACCGTGGATGTAACGGCGTTAGATGGAGTAGACCTTGAGGTGATCAAGGGAGACTTCATAGCTATCATGGGTCCCTCAGGATCGGGCAAATCTACATTGATGAATGTGATTGGGTGCTTAGATGCCCTGACTACTGGGACGTACTTTTTGGAAGGAAAAGAGGTAAGTAGTCTTGGCGATAGCGCTTTAGCGCGCATCAGGAACAGACAAATCGGGTTTGTTTTCCAGACTTATAATCTTCTTCCGAGATTGACTGCTCTTCAAAATGTTGAGCTTCCTTTAATTTACGGCGGAACGAAGGATCGCAGGCGTCGTTCTATGGAGGCCTTGGAGCAGGTTGGTCTCGTCGACCGGGCNAGTCATAAGCCCGCAGAGCTGTCAGGTGGCCAGCAGCAAAGAGTCGGGATAGCAAGGGCCCTCGTAACTAATCCGGCTATCTTACTTGCCGATGAACCCACTGGAAATCTCGATTCGAGATCATCTTCTGAAATTATGGAACTGATCGAGACCCTAAATCATGACTCAGATCTGACTGTCGTATTGGTAACTCATGAAGGGGATATAGCGGCTCGAGCAGGTCGCACTATTACCCTTGTGGATGGAAAAATAACCGCTGACACTAAATATCCTGACTCGGCACGGGCTATATGAAGCTATTAGACATAGTTCGAATGGCGCTTTTCTCACTTGGNGTGAATAAGCTTCGTTCAGGGCTTGCTTTACTTGGAATTGTCATAGGTGTCACAGCTGTAATTACGTTGATGTCTATTGGGAAGGGAGTTCAGGACTCCATAACCAGTCGGTTAGAGAGCCTGGGAACAAACCTCATATTTGTAATGCCTGGAGAGGAAACCANTGGGNAATTGACCCTTNGNGATGTNCTGGCCCTACAGTCCGACCCTAATGCAAAATCTATCGGAGGAGTAGCGCCTGAAGTAAGCGGTTTCTTGCANGTTGCGTACCAAAATGAAAATAAAAGGGCTACGATCATGGGGGTTACTGCGAACTATCACANCGTTCGTAATGCTCCCATAGACAAGGGATCTTTTATCAGTAGTTTACATTTATCAAATATAAGTAACGTAGCTGTACTTGGTTATGGAATCGCTGAAGAGCTTTTCCAGGACAAGAATCCCGTCGGCAAAAAAATAAAGATAGCCGGCAAAAGATTCACTGTAATAGGCATTTTAAAAAGCAAAGGAGGAGAGTCATTNTCTACCATTGACGACAGGGTGNTGGTGCCACTTACTACAGCTCANTACAGGCTTAANTACTCTAAAAGTCTTGATGGCGAAATCGAGGTGGATGTTATTAGTGTGGAGGCAAAAAGCCCAGAAAATATCGACGAAGCTATATCAGAAATTGTCAATATTTTGCGCGTTCGACACAAGATTACGGAAGAGGACGATTTTAGAGTTACCAATATGCAGGAAGCCCTCGAAGCCCTCGAAAGCGCCACAAACGCCATAGTGTTCTTCCTTGGCAGCATAGCTGGAATATCACTGTTGGTTGGAGGAATTGGCGTAATGAACATTATGTTAGTTTCAGTAACCGAACGTACTAGGGAAATAGGAGTTCGTAAAGCGTTGGGTGCTAGNCGTATTGATGTATTGTTCCAATTCGTTTCTGAAGCAACATTGCTTAGCATGGGTGGTGGNGGATTCGGGGTTTTTTTGGGCTTCATGATATCCAANCTTCTAAACGGAATTCCATTGGGGGATAATGCAACACTTGAGACCACATTCAGCGGTGATATTGCCCTGCTTGCACTCACCGTGTCTGCTTCGATTGGATTGTTTTTCGGTATATTNCCTGCTTTTAGGGCGGGCAGATTGCATCCTATTGAGGCCCTTAGGTATCAATAATAACCTCCCTCCCATTTTGATCTTGTAGGGCAATTAGAAATTTCTTTATGGCAAGCAGGGAACTCTCTTCTACGCGATNAAGTGTTGCTTCATGGGTAATTTACGATATGGGAAGCACCCTCTTTTTCTCTGGGNTAGTAGGTTTAGTCTTCCCGCTTTGGGTAACAGATGTAATGGGTGGAGACGATGCCACAGTTGGTTATACCCTGACAGCATCGATGTTGGTTGTTTTTTNCCTATCTCCAGTACTGGGGACCCTTTCCGATAGGCTCAAGCGTCGGATGCCCTTTCTCCTGACTTTAACAATAGTTGGGGTTATAAGTACATTGTCCATAGGCACATTTCAATATCCCCTATCGATNGCGTTGTTTTGCGTTGCGGTCAGTAGTGTTTATCTCTCTGGTATTTTCTATAACGGATTGTTGGCAGATATCGCAACGAAAAANAATGTGGGCTTCGTTGGAGGAATTGGNGTNGGGGTGGGTTATTTTGGNGGAATATTGGCTGTCNTTTTAGGGTTTTTCTTTCTAGAATTGAAAGGGCATATCTTTCTTTTTCGGACCATGGCTATATTCATNTTATTGCTGTCGGTGCCTCTGATCGTAACCGGCAAATACAAATTAGACGACAGCTTTAAATTACCCGTTAAGAAGATACTGNTGCACACTTTNTTAGTNACNTTTCGANCTGTTTCACNTACGGTAGACAACAAGAGTTGGCTTTGGTTTCTAATTGCGCGTTTTTGGTATCTTTGGGCTATTAGTGCTGCTTCCTTTTTTGCTGTCTTATACGGGGTTAATACCGTTAATCTTACGGAAAGAGAAGTTCAGCTGGTTTTGTTGGTCGGTATTATTACCGGAATTCCGATGGGCGCTTTATGGGGCCGGGTGGTTGATCGAGTCGGACCCTTACTTATACTGAGAGCGAATGTTGCCATGTGGGTATTTCTTTTGGCGCTTGCAGCTGCGATACCAATTCTGGATTTAGCAAAGGAGCTTTGGTGGGTGGTAGGTTTAATGAGTGGCTCCGCGTTGGCAGGATTGTATGTTTCTGAGAGGCCCTATGTTCTATCGATCGCTCCGAAAAACAGGGTGGGGGAATATTTTGGGATATTCAACATGGCGGGCAGGTTAGCCGCAATTGCCGGACCATTTTCATGGGGATTTATATCGGTCACCCTTGGTTTAGGTCAATCTGCGGCTATTGTATGCCTAGCAGTCTGCGCACTTTTCGCATTTTTCACTTTGACCCTAGTGAAAGGTTCTGGAGAGGAAATCTGAGGATCTGCCAGTATATGTTGTTACCCTCGTTATGGAGTAACAGCTAATTCGGAGAGCAATTTTTTCGTAGAAACGATATGTTTGTTAAGACGCATTTTTTCCGGCGATATCCCCAAAGCAAGTCCTACCAATTGTGGCAGGTGAATGATTGGGAGATCGATCTCCTTTTTGGTCGCAGATGCAGCGTTTGGCTGATATCCATCTAGGTTGAGGTGGCATAGAGGGCAAGGTGTAACCATGGCATCCGCCCCTCTTTCCTTTGCATCAATAGTATGATTACCAACCATTTTTATCGAATTCTCAGGGTTTATGGTAAGTATCGGGAAACCGCAGCACAATGACTTGCCGGGGAAGTCAACAACTTCTGCACCTACCGCTTCGATAACACCCTCCAAAGCTTGTTTTCTTCCAGGATTTTCTGAAAATCCAAGAGCTTCGGATGGACGAACAATGTAGCAACCGTAGAATGGTGCTAGCTTGAGGCCACTAAGTTTGCGTACGATTTTGGACTCAAGGAATTCCAAACCAAGGTCTTCGGCTATTATCCAGAGAAGATGTTTTGGATCGATCGTCCCCTTGTATTCAAGGCCCTCTTCCCGAAGATCGTTGTTTATGGAAGCCAGATAATCTGGATTTTTCAATAGACGTTGATTTGCTTGAGCCATTACACCTTGGCAAGTGCTGCAGATAGTCATGAGCGGGAGCCCAGATTTCTCTGCCATAGCGAAAGTCCGCGCATTAAGGGTATCGCCCAACCTCTCATTCTTTTCTTGAAGTACCCCTGCCCCAGTGCAAGAAGCACCTTTNAGTGATTCTTCATCCAACTCAATACCAAGAATCTGGCAAACTTCTAACGTTGCCGTGTAAAGCTCAGGGCATGCGCCCCTCGAAACACATCCGGGATAGAAGGCATATCTCATTTTTTGCTCTCTACTTTGTCAAAGATCTTTCGTACGTTTTCGGCGCCAGGAATACTCTTATGAAATATTGGTGGCCTCTTTCCATTCATCTGTGCCCTGATTCCTGTAGGTATCAGAGCAATCATAGCTTTGAGGTTAAAAATGCCGAAGCTTTTTATTGGCAGTCGGAGCTCATCGAGCCAGCCACTATGTCTTACAGAGTCGCTAAATGCTTTGGCGTGTCTTGCGCCATTTGTGTTTGTAAAACCAGCTTCCATAGCCTTGTCACGTAGCACCATGATCCTGTCCATTGGAGCTACGCCTTTAGGGCATACTTCCACGCATTGCATGCAACGTGTGCAGTCCCACACTCCACCGTATTCATTCAATCTGCCAAGCCTATAGTCGTCAGCATCATCTCTAGGATCGCCCACGAACCTATACGCCTTTGCAAGCGCGGCCGGGCCAAGGAAACGATCATCTACTTCGAGTACCGTGCAATCAGATACACATGCGCCACACATTATGCAGGCCATAACACCGGCCAAGTGGAGCATGTCCTCGTTTGGTGCTATGTATTCAGATTCCGGTTCTTCCCCTTCTGGTTGTAACCAAGGCTCCACGTTCTCAACTTTAGACCAGAACGGTTGGAAATCAACTATTAAATCTTTTATTAAGGGAAGATTTCCTAAAGGTTCGACTGTGATCGGAGAGTCATTTTCTGGGATAACGTCCAGTATCTTCGTATTGCAAGCAAGGCCTGCTTGCCCATTGATGCGCATTGCGCACGAACCACAGATAGCGCTTCTGCAGGAGCACCGAAGGCTCAAGGTGCCGTCAATTTCTTCTCTGATCCGTATTAATCCATCTAGAACCGTCGATGCATCGTCCATTTCAAGCTGGTACTCTTGAAAATGTGAAACGGTGTTCGTCGATTCTGGGTCATAACGCCTGACGTTGAATTTGACTTCCATCTATATAGTCCCTNGTTATTAGCTATAAACCGTGTCCGATGTCTATACTTTTTCTAATATTGCCTGACAGTTGGTTGCCAGTCAGTGATTACCACGTCTCTATAGCTGATTTCGTGGCCTTCGTCTTTCTTCGTGACGAGGATGTGTTTCAGCCAGTTTTCGTCATCTCGTTCAGGCATATCCTCTCTCGTGTGTGCTCCACGACTCTCCGTTCTCTCAATGGCACTTAAAGCGATTGATTCAGCACACTCAATCATAAANCCCATCTCTAGTGTAAACATCAAATTGGTGTTGAAAGTTTTTGTTTTGTCCGCGACGTAGACGTCGTTGAATCGTTCCTTCACGTCGGCAATATTCTTAAGGGCCTGTTGCATGCCCTCTTCGTTTCTGTAAACGGCAAGNTNCTGGTTCATCGAAGACCCAAGATCTGATCTTAGCTGGCCGAAGGATTCGCCGGGGGCGTTTTCAAGAAGNTCCTGTATGATCTTTCTATCGCTATCCGATGCTGAGTCATTGACATTCACATGCTTAATTGATCTTACCGACTCTGCCGCATGTAGTCCGGATCTTCTACCAAANACTAATGTATCAAGCAGAGAATTTGCGCCAAGTCGATTCCCACCATGAACGCTGACGCAGGCTACCTCNCCAGCTGCATAAAGACCGGGAAGATTAGTTAATCCATCTACATCAGCCTTTACCCCGCCCATCTGATAGTGCATGCCAGGTTGCACCGGCACAGGTTCTTTTGCCATATCGACATTGGCAAAATCCATTGCTAGCTCCCTGATCTGCGATAGGCGCTCATTGATGATCTGTTCACCTAAGTGTCTAAGGTCCAGCAAGACACAACCGTCAATTCCACGACCTTCGTTGATTTCCGTTTGCTCGCAGCGGGACACGACATCACGGGATGCCAGTTCCTTGAATTCAGGAGCGTATTTCAGCATAAATCGATCGCCCTCGGAGTTGAGTAAATAAGCCCCCTCACCGCGAGCTCCTTCACTGATTAAAACCCCGCTACCTTTTAAAGTGGTCGGATGGTACTGAACCATCTCCATATCCATTAATGGGGCTCCTGCTCTGTATGCAAGACCCATTCCATCTCCCGTACATATCAAAGCATTCGTACTAGGCTCGAAGACTCTCCCCAGTCCACCTGCAGCGAGTATAACGGCTTTAGCACGTACAACTTCGATCTTTCCGGTACGAATGTCCATAAGGATCACACCACCGCATCGGCCTTCATCAATAATTAGTGAAAGGACAAACCACTCTTCATAGACTCTTACCCCTGACTTGATAATCTGCTCGTACAAAACGTGAAGAAGTGCCTGTCCCGTAAAATCTGCTACGAAGAAAGTCCTCGCTTGACGCTGTCCGCCAAAACTTCGGGTCCCCAGTTTTCCTTCTTCNTCGCGATTNAANATAGCACCCATATGCTCCATTGAGATGACTTCTTCGCCCGCTTCCCTACACATTAATTCGATGGCATCTTGGTCTCCAAGGAAGTCACTTCCCTTGATCGTGTCATACGCGTGGTCTCGCCAGTCGTCTCCGCGATCAGTCAAAGCAGCGTTTATGCCACCTTGTGCAGCGTTTGAGTGGCTTCTCACAGGATGCACCTTCGAAACTACGGCGACATCGACACCTAAATCTGTTGCTGCGAGGGCGGCTCGCATTCCTGCAAGGCCCGCGCCTACGATGAGAACATCGTGATCATGCATATTAAGGTACCCCCAAATTGTCGAAGAACTCGACACCAGACGATAGCACAGGCATGTGAACCTAACAACACGCGTAAATTGGATTTAGGATACGGTAACTCTCGAATCCTCTGTTTGGTACTTTATATAGCGATTAAAGATGCTGAAACGAATGGAAGGAGGTATGGATAATCCATAGAAAGCCGAGTACTTTTTTTGACGAGCTACTATTAGAAGTGGTAAAATCTGTATCTGTTTGAGCAAAATTAATAAACCATAAATGTGTTGAAGGGGAGTAGTAACTACATAGAGCGGTACAGGAAACCTGGGATAACGCTGAGACCCGGGCACCGTATTCCGGTAGTGAACTCGCCCCAGAGCACCAACTCTGAACGTAGATCGGTTGAGTGGTTTGCGGAACGTGAAGGTTTGACCTTGTCGTCCGCAGGGCTTCTTTTGAGGGACCATCTATTTAGGAGTTAGGCGTTGGCGGCGTTATAGCTTACAGAGAGGTCAATCAGATTGTATGTCTGAGTGGCAACGTGGGTGGTACCACGGGAGAACAANAAATTATCCCGTCCCATATTGGGCGGGATTTTCTTTTTTTACGAATCATGTTAGAGGATTCCAAGTTTAGGAAATAAAGAGGCTAATAAAATGAAAATGAGAGGGGCGCAGATTGTATGCGAAAGCCTCCTGCGAGAAGGTTGCAACGTCGTGTTCGGCATCCCCGGAGGAGCTATTCTCCCGCTATATCAGACTCTTCCGGAGTTTCCAGACTTAAGACATGTACTCGTTCGTCATGAACAAGGCGCAGCTCATGCTGCGGATGGTTACGCAAGAGTAACCGGAAGACCCGGGGTCGCATTTGCTACGTCAGGACCAGGAGCGACAAATTTAGTAACAGGGATAGCCGCTGCTCAGATGGACTCTGTACCAATGGTAATAGTAACCGGTCAGGTTAGTCGTGCGGTTATTGGATCAGATGCATTCCAAGAAACTGATATCACAGGTATTACTCTTCCCATCACTAAACATAATTTCCTTGTTATGGAGGCATCTGATATTGCTAGGATCATTAAGGAAGCTTTTTATATCGCTAATTCGGGTAGACCAGGCCCGGTACTTGTTGATATCCCTCGCGATGTTTTTTTGGAAGAGGTCGATTACGAAGCTCCCGGAGATGTGAAATTGCCCGGNTACGCTCCTACACTTGGAGGTCATTCAGGGCAAATCAAAAAAGCGTCCTCCCTGATCAAGANATCCAGCAAGCCCGTAATCATAGCCGGTCACGGAGTAATAATATCCCGNGCTTACNCTGAGCTGAGAGAATTAGCTGAGACGGCACAGATTCCTGTNATAACAACGCTACTTGGTATCAGTTGCTTTCCCGAAGACCATGTACTGTGGTCGGGGTGGCCGGGNATGCATGGAATGGCATATTCGAGTCTAGCAATAGACGAATCGGATCTGATCATAGCTTTAGGTATGCGTTTNGATGACAGAATTACAGGCAATCCACAGAAATTCTCAACTGGATCGAAAAAAATACATGTAGATATAGACCCGTCTGAAATCGGGAAAAATATAGATGTGGACGTTCCCATAGTAGGAGATGTCAAAGAAGTACTTTCGAAATTGAATAACCTTATTGAACCGGCTACGCACACCGAGTGGATCAAACGTATTGAACAATTGAAGGAAGAGCACCCGTCTTTGAAACTTCCGGAAACTGATAAATTGCTTGCTAGACAGGTGATAAAGGATATATCGGACGCCACAGATGGTAAGGCCACTATTGTTACCGGTGTAGGACAACATCAGATGTGGGCGGCGCAACACTATACCTTTAAGGAGCCTTGTTCTCTTTTGACCTCGGGGGGCTCTGGGACGATGGGCTATGAGGTTCCGGCTGCCATGGGGGCTCAAGTTGCCAAACCCGAGGGAGTTGTCTGGTCTATTGCAGGTGATGGTGGATTTCAGATGACACTCTGTGAACTAGCTACCATTGTTGAAAATAAGCTTCCTATAAAATTCGCCATATTGAACAATGGGTTCCTCGGGATGGTGAGGCAGTGGCAGGAAATTTTCTTTGACAGTTCCTATGTCTCGACTGGGTATTCTGGTAACCCTGATTTTGTACGGCTCGCTGAGGCATATGGGATAAAAGGCATTCGTGTTTCAGACAAATCGCAAGTGAAATCGGCGATAAGCGAGGCCATGGACCACGATGGTCCTGTTCTCATAGATTTTATAGTTGAACAGGAGGAAAACGTTTATCCCATGATTCCTTCTGGGATGACAGTGGATGACATGATAGAAGAGCCAGTTACAAAGAGAGTGACAGTATGAGCAGCGTAATTGGTAGACATACCGTGACGGCACTTGTAGAGGACCAACCGGGAGTATTGAATAGGATTTCCAGTATGTTTAGGCGTCGCGGGTACAACATTTCGAGCCTAGCAGTTGGACAAAGTGAAACTCCAGGACTATCTAGGATGACCTTTGTGGTGGAAGGTGATCCTGCGACTGTGGAAATGGTCGCTAAGAATCTTCACAAACTGGTAGAAGTCATAAAAGTCGTGGACATTTCAGGTGAGAATGCTGTTTCACGAGAGCTAGCCCTAGTTAGAGTGAAAGCTGATGTTGCATCACGAAGTGAGATTATGCAGATCGTGGATATATTTAGGGCAAAGATTGTTGACGTGTCTCAAGGAACCCTGATCGTTGAAGTAACAGGAGATGAGAACAAGGTAAATTCTCTTGTAGATCTCCTTCGTACATTTGGTGTACAAGAAGTCATGAGAACTGGAACCATAGCAATGAGCAGGGGGGTATCCTTTGAGAAGGAACCTCAAGCGACAAGAATATCCCAGGATGCCTCATAGCGTAACTAATATAGAGAGGAGTGCAAAACTTATGCCAGCAAAGATGTACTACGAATCTGATGCCGATATGTCCCTAATAGAGGATAAGGGAATTGGAATAATCGGATACGGAAGTCAGGGCCACGCCCATGCCTTGAATCTAAAAGACTCTGGACTTAATGTTTCGGTAGGACTTTATGAAGGCAGCAGCAGCTGGAGTAAAGCAGAGGAGGAGGGGCTTAAAGTAGGAACCGTAGCTGAGGTTGCCGAGGACTCGGATATCGTTATGGTATTGATACCCGATCATCTCCAATCTCAAGTTTACCGAGAATCAATCTTGCCATATTTACTTCCTGGAAAGACTTTAATGTTCGCCCATGGATTTAATATTCACTACGATGCAATCATTCCGCCTCAAAACGTTGATGTCTCAATGGTTGCCCCCAAGGCCCCAGGCCATCGGATGCGTGAGGTATACACAAAGGAGTCCGGCGTTCCAGGCCTTTTGGCCGTTCACCAAGACGCCTCGGGTAACGCTCACGGTGTAGGACTTGCCTACGCACGTGGAGTTGGGTGTACGAGGGCAGGGGTCCTTGACACAACATTTAAAGAAGAGACGGAAACTGATCTATTTGGAGAACAGGCAGTACTTTGTGGAGGAGTTGCCGCTCTGGTAAAAGCAGCCTTTGAAACTCTTGTCGATGCGGGTTACCAACCTGAATCTGCTTATTTTGAATGCATGCATGAGCTGAAACTCATAGTCGATCTCTTTTATCAGGGCGGGATGGAGTATATGCGTTATTCAGTTAGTGATACGGCTGAATACGGTGACTACACTAGGGGCCCCGTTATTATCGATGATTCCGTAAAAGAAAAAATGCGGGATGTTCTGGATCAAATACAAGACGGTACCTTTGCTAAAGAATGGATCACAGAGAACGATGAGGGAAGGCCGACATTCAACCGGCTTAGGGATGAGAATGCAGGTCATCCGATAGAAAAAGTTGGAAAAGAACTTCGGTCGATGATGACTTTTCTTTCCGATGCTGATTGATGTGAAAAAAGGGGTATAGGTAGAACCGGGACATGCATTTTGGAATAAGGAACTGGTTAGGCTTCAGTACGGAGGGAGAACACGTAGTTTGCTCTGCTGTTACGGTCTTAGAGGGACCGAGCGCGGCTAACTGCGTGGTCCTGTAGCAAGGGGTCACAACAAATCCGAATCAGGGATGAATAAAGGGCAATTAAGGAGTTCCCAATGTCACAGGAAAAAGTAACTATTTTCGATACAACCCTCAGAGATGGAGAGCAATCTGCAGGNATNGGGNTAACCACTAAAGAAAAGTTAGAGATTGCACAACAACTAGAAAGGTTAGGAGTTGATGTGATCGAGGCTGGTTTTGCTGCCAGTTCGCCAGGAGATCTAGAGGCAGTTCAATCAATTGCTGAAACCGTTCGTACTCCTATAATAGCCTCNCTTGCACGTTGCTATTTACCAGATGTCGACGCTGCTTGGGAAGGAGTAAAGAATGCCGCTAGGCCTAGAATTCACGTTTTCATATCCAGCTCTGACAACCATATTATGAATCTACTCAGGAAAAACCCTGAAGAAGTCATGGACGCTGCAGTTGCTTCTGTAGAACGAGCAAAGAGTTACTGCGAAGACGTTGAATTTTCTCCGATGGACGCTACACGAACAGATCCAGATTACCTGTTCAAGATGTTAGAAGCAGTCATAGACGCTGGGGCTAATACAGTCAACATTGCTGACACAGTCGGATATACCATACCGTCAGAATTTTCCGAACGCATAGAGGACATTAAGAAAAATGTCCCTAATATAGGCAAGGCTGTCATGAGCGTTCACTGCCACAACGATTTGGGACTCTCCGTGGCAAATAGTCTTGCAGCGGTCAGATCGGGGGNTCGCCAAGTAGAAGGTTGTATTAATGGGCTTGGGGAAAGAGCAGGTAATGCCTCGTTGGAGGAGATTATCATGGCTATTGAGACAAGAAATGATCTCTTTGATGTGTCTACCAATATAGATACTACNCAGATTTATAGGACAAGCCGACTCGTCAGTGATATCACGGGTTTTCCTGTGCAACCCAATAAGGCGATAGTTGGTGCAAACGCTTTTAGGCATGCTTCTGGAATTCATCAGGATGGCGTAATTAAGGATAGAAGCACATACGAGATTATTGATCCTAAAAGTGTCGGATGGCCAAGTAATTCGATTGTACTAGGNAAATTGAGTGGGCGTGCCGGGCTTAGGGCTCGCTTGGAGGAACTCGGATACAATTTNGATCAAGAAGAATTAAACGAAGTATTTGAGGCTTTCAAGAGTCTTGCTGATAGGAAAAGAGAAGTGACTGATCAGGATTTGGAGTCACTTATGTCAACGAGAAGGAGGACAGCCGATGTTCCAACTATATATGAGCTTGCCCATGTTCAAGTTTCCACGGGAGACCATGATGTCCCTACCGCAACGGTAAAAATTACCTCCCCGGAAGGAGACGAAATAATTGACGCTGCGACAGGCACTGGACCGGTTGATGCTGTGTACCGTGCCATTAATCGTGTGATCGGTGTGGAAAATCGACTTACGGAATTTCGAGTCGATGCAGTGACCGAAGGTATCGATGCTTTAGGAGATGTCACTATTCGCATTGAGAGAAATTCAGATGTTTTCGTAGGCAGAGGTAGTGACACCGATATTATAGTAGCCAGTGCTAAGGCTTATATGAACGCGCTAAATAGGGCGCTTTCTGTCGATTCAAGTCAAAATAAATAGAATTTTCCCATTCTCCCTCTAAATTAGTGTGAGACTAACTGGAGTATTCAATGGCACCGAGGACGATGTTTGAAAAAATATGGAACACTCATATAGTCAAGGAAGAGACTGGGAAACCGTCGGTTCTATATGTTGATCTTCATCTGGTCCATGAAGTCACGTCTCCACAGGCTTTCGACGGATTGAGGATGGCCGGAAGAAGCGTACGCAGAACAGATTTAACGGTGGCGGTGGCTGACCATAACACCCCTACGTGGGATCTCTCGCTGCCCATCACGGATCCCATTGCCAAGCAACAATTAGACGCACTATCAAGAAATTGCGAAGAATTCGGAGTGACCTTATATGACAGATTTAGTCCTTTGCAGGGAATCGTTCATGTTATAGGTCCTGAACAAGGTCATACCCAACCGGGAAAAACTATAGTTTGTGGNGATAGCCATACTTCGACTCACGGCGCTTTTGGGGCATTTGCAATAGGCATAGGTACTTCAGAGGTTGAACATGTGCTTGCTACACAAACGCTGCGTCAGTTCAAACCAAGAACTATGGAAGTTAGGGTNGATGGCAAGATGCCTAGAGGTGTATCCGCAAAGGATGTGGTGCTAGCTATAATTGGGAAAATCGGGACCGCTGGTGCTACTGGCCACGTAATCGAATACACGGGAGAAATAATAAGGACACTTTCAATGGAAGGCAGAATGACAATCTGCAATATGAGCATTGAGGCTGGGGCTAGGGCCGGAATGATTGCTCCCGATGAAACGACTTTTGAATATATGCGGGGCCGCGAGATGGTNCCCCATGGGGATAGCTTTGACCAGGCGTTAAAAGAATGGGAAAAGTTAGTTTCTGATGAAGGAGCAAAATATGACAAAGTTGTAGTTATAGATGGTTCAGAACTAGAACCACATGTAACTTGGGGAACCAATCCCGGCATGGTTACCTCAGTTACTTCTACCGTACCGGGGCCACATGATTACGAAGATTCAGGTGATAAGGAAGCTGTTTCAAGGGCGCTAGACTACATGGATCTAGAACCGGGAATGAAGATTCAAGACATCGCGATAAACAGAGTATTCATTGGTTCATGCACTAATTCTAGGATCGATGATCTACGGGCCGCCGCTAAAATTGCTGAAGGCAAGAAGGTTAGTGAAAATGTGTACGCAATGGTTGTACCGGGATCAAATGCTATAAAGCGTCAAGCAGAGGAAGAAGGACTTGATCAGGTGTTTAAAGACGCTGGATTTGATTGGAGAGAGGCCGGATGTTCAATGTGCTTGGGAATGAATCCAGATATTCTTGATCCTGGTGAAAGATGTGCCTCCACTTCCAATCGCAATTTCGAAGGAAGGCAAGGGAAAGGCGGCAGAACCCACCTTGTAAGCCCAGAAATGGCTGCTGCAGCGGCCCTTGAAGGACACTTCGTTGATATAAGGGAATGGTAATTTAGAGAGAAGGTTATATGGATCCATTTGATAGTTTGAGCGGGGGAGTAGCCCCTATGAACCGAGTAAATGTCGATACAGACCAAATAATTCCTAAACAGTTTCTCAAGAGAGTGGAGAGAACAGGATTTGGTCAATTCCTTTTCAATGATTGGCGCTTTAAAGAAGACGGATCTGAGAACCCAGACTTTATCCTNAACAGGGATAAATACAAACATGCGACTATTNTGGTCAGTGGAAGGAACTTCGGATGTGGATCTTCNAGGGAACACGCCCCTTGGGCCCTACAAGACTTCGGTATTAGGTGCATAATTGCTCCGAGTTTCGCTGACATATTTTTTGCTAACTGTTTTCAAAACGGTATATTGCCGGTGGTTNTGCCAGAGGAAACCGTAAATCAAATAATTGGGAACTCTGAAAATGATCCCACCTATAAATTAACGATTGATTTGGATGCTCAACGCGTTTGGGATGAGGATGAGGAGATAGTAGCGGATTTCGATATAGAACCTTTCAGACGGCACTGCCTTCTCAACGGCCTTGACGATATCGGGCTGACCTTGGAAGATGAGAATGACATTTCAGACTTTGAATCCAAGAGGTCGGAACATGGCGGAATACTCTCCTTCTGAACATACCCCCAGAGTAGACATTCACTGCCACATTATTCCTGGGGAATTCTGGAAGGCTTCAGAATCTGCTGATGGTTGGTTTGGTGCTAAAATTTCGACAAAGAACGGTAATTCTTTTATAGATACAGCCGACCGATTCGCAGGCCCAATAGAGCCTAACTGGCGTCTAAGCATCGACGAACGCATATCTCTTATGGAGTCGATTGGTGTTGATCGGCAAGTTCTATCAACACCNCCCTATTTTTTTAACTACCATCTTGATTTAAGAGATGGGAAGGAGTCAGCTCGAAGCATCAACGAGGAGTTAGTTTCTATAANCTCGGCCAGACCAGATAAGTTTGACGCCTTAGCGACTATCCCATTTCAGGATGTCGATTCTGCTATATCCGAATTGGAATGGGCGATGTCTAATGGGATGAAAGGTGCCGAAATTTGCACGCATGTTAATGGGATGAACTTTGACGATNGAGTGCTCTGGCCGTTATTTGAAGCGGCTGAGCATCTTGGNGCATTNCTTTTTTTTCACCCCCATGCTCCGGCTGGCNTTGACCGAATGAAGGATNATTATCTGGCCAATATCCTTGGTAACCCATTGGAGAATACGATCGCAATTGCAAGTATTATATTTGGGGGGCTTCTAGATCGGTATTCTGACTTGAAACTTTGTTTTGCTCACGGAGGTGGGTACGCTTGTTTCGGAGCGCCACGGATGAACAGAGGACATCTTGTAAGACCAGAGTCGCGCTTAAATACCAGTAAGGGCCCTTCCGATTACCTTAAATCTCTTTATTATGATTGCCTTACTCATGGATATGACGAACTCGAGTTCCTCGTGAATAAAGTAGGTGCCGACAGAATTTTAATGGGAAGCGATTTCCCATTTGATATGGGTTTGGATTCACCTGCAGAGTGGGTTGATGGTGCTACAAACCTTTCACCAAGCGAAAAGGATATGATCCTAGGCGCTAATGCAGTGCGGTTATTGGGACTCTAGTCTGCCACCTCCCTATTGATTTGATGGAAATGACCCAAGTCGTTTGATTGACCCCTTACGGAAGTTCATTCGCTACTGTGAATTTGGANCTCGGCGTCGGCAGCTTCAGTGGAGGTTGAGCTTCGAATCTCCTTAACCCTCCTTGATACCGTTCCTTTTAAGGTGTTCACCTCTCGAGAAATCGCTGAGCCGAAANGAGAGCTGTATTCACCTATGTTTCTGAATTTCTTATATCGGTTCTTCAATCTCCGTTTTCTGGGAATCCCCTGGAGCATCGCCAGTTCTTGAAGAATACCCCTCTTTAGTAATCTGGCAGTTTCGTGATGGTCCGTGTGGGCACCCCCCTCTGGTTCCGGGATTACCCGGTCAACGATTCCAAGCTCTTCGCAGTCGAATGCTGTCAATTTTAGCGATTCTGCGACTTCTTCAACCTTGTCTTCATCTTGATAAATTATCTCTGCAGCCTCTTCAGGTGACACGGCCGAGTAGATTGCGTTTTCAAGCATAATTACTCTGTCGGTGGCGCCTAATGCGAGAGCTCCTGCACTGCCTCCCTCACCTATCACCGCAGAGAGGGTAGGCACTGATATCCCTGATATCATTGCCATAGTTGAGGCAATNGANTTGCCTAGCCCTCTGTTTTCAGCNTCCGCNGAGAGATTCGCTCCCGGAGTATCTATAAAGGATATAACAGGAAGTTCGAACTTCTGAGCAATTGAAAGCGCCCTCTGGGCTTTTCGAAAACCCTCAGGCATTGTGCGACCTCCTTTTCTATCAATATCAAAATTCCCCGGATGTCCTCGTTCTTGTCCTATAACGGTAACGGTTTGTCCCCCAATTTGGCCCAAACCACAGACAATAGAAGGATCATCACCGTACATCCTGTCTCCGTGAAGCTCTACGAAGTTATCCATCATTCTGGCCATGAGGTCCATCGAGGTCGGTCTAGATGTGTGTCTCGCTAATTGAACCGAATGCCATGCCCCACTAGGTTCGTAGGTTCTTGACACATTTCGGNTACCAGAAGATTTATAGATTCTAAATTCTTTTTGCAATAAATCGAGAAGTACAGATACGATGCCTTTTAATTCAGTCCTCTCTGCGACGGCGTCAACCAAGCCGTGGGCGAGATGAGATTCGGATGTATGCGTGTTTTCCGCGAATGACCCCTCACTGCTTGTAATATTACTAATTGGGTTATAGCCAACTATAGCTCCAGGCTCAGCCAGTATGATGTCNGCAAGGTTTGCGAAACTCGCATAAGCNTGTCCGGTCGCTGGGTTAGCAAGTATTGAAATGTAAGGAACACCTTTCTCATTGAGGTGGTTTGATGCTACAGATGTTTTTGCCATCTGCATCAAAGAGAGCACACCCTCCTGGATTCTTGATCCTCCACTGGTGACGACACTAATTACTGGTATCTTCATCTTTGCCGCACGTTCGAACGCAAGAGATATTTTTTCCCCTACGACACACCCCATAGTGCCACCGAGAAATCCGAAGTCTAGGATTGCCAGCACGCAGGAAATTCCGTCTATAGTGCAAGTTCCNGTAACAACAGCTTCCGTTAGTCCGGTTCGTTTTTGGTCGCTAAACAAACGGTCTCTGTATGATGTTCTTGATGAGAATGACAGGGGGTCTAACGAAACTAGGGATCTGTTAATTTCCTTGAAGGAGTCTTGGTCAGCTAGGAAGTCTATTCTTTCCCGCGCAGTCATGCTGTAATGGAATCTGCAAGCTGGACAAATTTTGTTGCGTATATAAAAGGCTGATTCTTCCAGACTTACATCGCAAACTAGGCAGAAGTCGCGNTCACTTGATTTGTAGGTTTCAGGAATTTCAGATCTGAAAGCTTTGGGGAATAGGCTGGAAATATAACGGACCATTATGAGATGTCCTGCAGATCGAAATTGATCGGTTCAAATTTAGCGGATTATAACATCCCGCGATTTGGACCCATCGCTCGTACTTACTATGCCCATATCTTCCAATTCGTCCATGAGACGGGCAGCACGAGGATATCCGATACGCAGGCGGCGTTGAAGCAATGAAGTTGATAACTTACTGTGCCTCTGTGCGAGCTCTATGGCCCTGTCTACTAGCTCGTCTTGATTGTTGGTGTTATTTGTCGAACCAATTACGGACTTATCTATAATCTCTTCCCCAGGATTGTGAAGTTCGATCTGGACTCTAGCTGCCCACGGTATATCTTTCCAATGGGTTACTATGCCGTAAATTTCTTCATCGGAAATAAACACGCTTTGTACTCTTGTTGGCCTTGTCCCGTCAATCGGTTGATAAAGCATGTCCCCACGTCCGAGAAGGCGCTCGGCACCTGTAGCGTCCAAAATTGTTCGAGAATCTACCTGAGATGTTACTCCAAAGCTGATTCTGCTAGGAAAATTGGCCTTGATTAGTCCCGTAATCACGTCAACAGATGGTCTTTGGGTCGCTATTATTAAATGAATACCAGTGGCTCGCCCTAGTTGCGCAAGCCTGCATATTGATTGTTCAACATCGAATGCAGCGGTCATCATCAAGTCGGCTAATTCGTCAATCGCCACAACTATATATGGCATCTTATCTCTTGGTCTTATTTGGTTATGAGCCTCTATATTTCTAACGCCGACTTCCTCCATTGTTCTATATCTATCCATCATCTCTCTGGTCAGACCCTTTAATAAATTCACGACTCGGTCTGTTTCCACTACAACGGGGGTTATAAGATGTGGGACTCCGTTGTATGGAGTCAGTTCAACTCTTTTAGGGTCGATCAACAGCATCTGGAGCTCTGCAGGAGTCCGTTCCATAATAAGACACGAGATTATTGCGTTCATGCAAACGCTTTTGCCGCTTCCTGTGGCACCTGCGATTAGGAGGTGAGGCATTCGGGTCAGGTCGAAAACGACTTCATCACCATCTGATCCTCTACCTAGTGCAACTGGGAGCATTGATTTCTTATTCAGTAAACTGAACGATTTACTTTTCATAACTCTTTTTAGGGAAACAATACTTGGACTTGGATTGGGAACTTCAATTCCCAGCAGCGATTCTCCCATCACAGGAGTCTCGATTCGCAGACTAGGAGTTTTAAGGGCGAGAGAAAGATCCTTTTCTCTTCTGAGTATGTTGTCTACGCTAACCCGAGTCTTTTCCTCTTGTTGAGCGACGATTTGTTTTCCTTTGCTGTCTAGCTTTGGGTTGCCGCTCTCATCTTTCACTCTAATACGTTTGTATTTTCGGACCCAACCTGGCTCTATCCCATACATGGTCACCGTGGGGCCTGGCCGTACCTTTGCCACTTCTATTTCAATTCTGTATTCGGCAAATGTGTTTTTTATGATATCTGAAGTAATTTGTATATCTTCACGACTTATTCCGCCTTCATCCAAATCATGAAGAATATCTGGATTTGGCTTTTCCCATCTGGTAGTAGTTGGTTTTATTGGATCTACTAAACTATTAACCTGGGATTGCTCGTTTAGAACTTCGGATGAACCAGTAGATGGAAAGTTTTCGGCTGATATTTCTTCTGAGGTTGCCTCTTTCCAAAATCGATTAAATTTAGCCCCATCTCTTTCTATAACAGATTGTTGAGGGTGCTCAAAATCCCTCCTGCTATCGTTTGTTCCTATTGTTGGATGTTCATCAATTGTGGTATCTGCTATGGTCTCTGAATCTGCAACAAAATATCCCATCCTATCCGCGCCTCGAACCCATTCTTCTTCCGACCGAGTGACATTTCCGTTGCTGTCCACCTCGACTTCAACTTTCATTCCCTCTATGTTGCCTATAATTTCGCTTTCCCTAATGTGTGGGGTGAGAATCTCCGGAGGCATGTCGGGCTCTTCTANTTGTCCCGCGTTAGGAAGTGCCGGAATTGACTTCGGGTTGTTGTTTTCTACATACATTTTTGATATCGCCCTAGAAACGGCNAATAATCCAAGATATAGNGTTANCGATATTGTTTTTATCAAATTTCCAAGACCCAAACCTANCTTTGGTCTTATTATGATGGTCGAAAGTATCGTGATTATTAGGAGTCGAATCGTTGCTTGCAGAGTTCCCGTCCCAGATATAAGAAGGCTGATGCGTCCTCCAACAGGAACATCAAAAGATATGTTAGTCCATCCAGGGAACCCATTCTGGGGTATATAAAATGCGAGGGAACCCCATGCAGCTACGGTAAGTCCAACAATACCAAGAATAACTCGATAATGCTGCCTCAATAAGGATCTGCCGTTTGCCGATCGGACTAACCAACTACAAAGCCCCATCCAAATGCATATCAGTGATATACCTAGTCCACTCCAGGAAAGAAATAACTCTGTTCTACTAACAACAAAATGACTTACCACATCAAAGTTTATGTACACCCAAATTACGATAGCCGACACGATAAGTATGCCTATAGCAGCTGCAATCTGTATGAGGGTAATACCGAAGGCTGGAATTCTTATAGTCGGTGGTTTCGGACTTGGCTCTCTTCTCTTGACCATGCTAAACACCTATGAGGATAAACAATTCAGTCATCTGTGAATGTCCGATATTGCTATTATCGATAGTGACATATATTCGATAATTTCCGGGAATAAGAGGTGGATAATGATGACCCAAACACTTTCAGGAGTACGGATATAGGGAATTAAATGGTTCTTACGGAAGGAAGTACTACAGGCCTCTTTCTTGTCTCCTTATAGAGATGGGCTGAGATTGATTCTACAATCTTTGCTTCTATATCCTCTAAATCTAGTACGTTTAACCATTTTTCTTCTAGGGCACTTTGTACCATTTTCGAAGCGGATTTCAGGGATTCGTCCTCTTCCCCGTCGTTTTGAAACCCGATAGACGATAAAATCGGAGGCCCGACGAGGGAATTATGTTTCTTATCAATCACTATGTTTACGGACACAACCCCTTTATTTGACAGACTTCGTCTTTCAGAGAAGATATTACTCTTAGTACCACAATAAGTTTTACCATCGCTATATCTCGTCCCTGAAGGGACAGTACCGGTCACCTTCGCTTCCTTAGAGGTAATCTCAAGGACATCACCATTTTCCATTACAAAGGTATCGGATTCGGATTGTCTCAGCTCGTAAGCTATCTTGGCATGCGCCTTAAGATGTCTGTATTCACCATGTACAGGAACGAAGTACTTTGGATTGGTAATGCTCAACATAGTTTTTAGTTCCTCTTTGCTCGCGTGACCGCGGACATGAACTGTGGCTATGCGGCTATAAATTACCTCTGCACCTCTCCGAAAAAGATTATCTATCGTCTTAGCCACATGTGTCTCGTTGCCCGGTATTGGGGATGACGAAAGGACTACAGTGTCGCCCTCTTGAATGGATATGTCTTGGTGGTTACCGTTTGCGATGCGAGAAATTGCTGACGTCGGTTCTCCTTGACTCCCTGTGGCTATTAGAATGGTTTTATTCATAGGAAGTTTGAGGGATTCCCTGATAGGAACCAGAACGTTGCCAGGGTCAGTAATATATCCTAACTTCAAGGCCATTTTTACGTTATTGTTCATACTTCGACCGATAACAGAAATTTTTCTGCCATTTCGGTACCCAGCATTAATGATTTGCTGTATTCGTGAAATAAGGGAGGCAAACGTGACAATCACCACTCTGCCCCTAGCATTGGAAATCACACGCGAAAGAGCCTCACCTACCACGGCTTCCGAAGGCGTATAACCTTCTATTTCAGCATAGGTTGAATCTGAACACAGGAGTAGNACTCCTTCTGTTCCCATTCTTGAGAGAAATGAGAAATCGGTTGCATTTCTATCCTGAGGCGTGTGATCAATTTTGAAATCCCCCGTATGAACCACAATGCCGAATGGGGTTCTCAAAGCTATTCCCATTGCATCAGGAATGGAATGACAAACTCTGAAAAACTCNACCGAGAAAGCACCTATCTGAAAAGGTTCATATGGATCGATAACATGCAGGCGCGCTTTTCTTAAAAGGCCAGACCCCTTCAGCTTTGATAAGATCAGCTCATTCGTAAGCATGGAAGAAAAAACGGGAGCGTCTATTTTGGATAACAGGTAAGGTAGTGCCCCTATATGATCCTCGTGACCATGTGTGATCAAAATAGCTCTAATCCGATCTGCATTTCGTTCTAAATATGTGATATCAGGTACTCCAAAATCCACACCTGGGATATCGGTTCCTGGGAATAACATACCGGCATCAATAACAATGATGTCTTTCCCCATTTCAATAACCATCATGTTTTGCCCGATCTCGCCTAGGCCTCCTAGGGGGATCACTTTGAGTGAAAGGGGAGCGGTTTCAGGATTGGAAGTGTTCAATCAAACAAACCTAATTGTTTCTCCTGTATGTTGCCGACTTCGGAAACATTGGACTCTCTTTCTTTTTTGAAACCTAGTACCAGTTCTGGCAGCCTACGGAAGTCTTGTTCCAGCCTTGGGAGCAAACTTGGGTTATAAAGCGCGGCAGCTGGATGATACATTGGGAATACGTTACATTNTTTCCAACGGCGCGGCACCCCTCTAGCTTTGCTTAGAGGGGTGCCAGGGAAAAATTTTCCGAAGGAAAATCTTCCGAGCGTTACGATGACTGCAGGATCAATTGCTAATATCTGGTCGTCGAGATAACCGGAACAAGAATTGAGCTCGTCATNATGTGGGTCACGATTATCGGGCGGTCTACATTTGACCATATTTGTAATAAAAACCTTCTTTCGGCTTAATCCTATTGACTGTAATAATTGCTCCAAAAGGTTCCCNGCTCTTCCTATGAAAGGGATACCTTGTTGGTCTTCGTTATAACCGGGACCTTCACCTATAAACATAATTCCAGACGAAGGATCGCCATCACCGGGTACGGTCAATGTTCGAGTTTGGGAGAGTCGACAAGAACTGCAGGTGGATATTTGTGACGCGAGATTGATAAGTTTGCTATTTAGGCCTGTAGAATCCAAAGGAGAAGGCAATGTCCACAAAAAGTCGGTTATTGAGTCTGACTGCTAGGTCAAATCGTAACAGTGAGATAGAGTAGGGTCAATCACTCACGTTAGCTATTCCNTCAGCTTTATAATCGAAATGCACCAATTCTTATACGTCGAAAAGATGTAGAACATACAAATAATTAGGAAGGTGATTATAGGTGAAAGATAGAGTCGGCATTTTGGGATATCCTCTCTCCCATTCCATCTCTCCCACCTTTCAGCAAGCTGCGTTTGATCACTTAGGGATAGATATTGTTTATGAATCGTGGACAGTGAGCCCGCAAGATTTACCGCGTAAGGTTAATGAACTCCGTTCTCACCGTTTCCTTGGAGCCAATGTAACTATTCCCCACAAAGTATCTGTATTGGATTTACTGGATGAAGTCGACCGCGTCGCAGAAATGATCGGTTCAGTGAATACAATCTTGAATCGGGAGGGATATCTTTTAGGCTATAACACAGATACGACGGGATTAATCAGATCACTTAAGGACCATGGAAACTTTTCCCTTGAGGCTAAAGATGTTCTAGTTATTGGAGCTGGAGGAGCTTCGAGGGCAGCGGTATTCGCCCTTTTGCATGAGGGCGTCGCATCAGTAGTAATTGCTAACAGGACATTGGAAAAGGCAAGTAATCTGGCTTCCGAACTTGATCGGGATTTTAATGTGCGTGCGATTCCATTTTGCTATGAAGAATTGTCTTTTAATGCAGCGGAAAGCGAGCTCATCATTAATTGCAGTTCTATGGGCATGTTGAATGGTTTCGCAGAAGGGGAAACCCCGCTAACTGCCGAGCAGATCCCCTTGAATTCCTTAGTTTGTGACATGGTATATAACCCGACCAAGACCCCTCTTATGAAGGAGGCGGAGAAAGCAGGTGCCATGACACTTGGAGGTCTTCCCATGCTCATTTATCAAGGAGCAGAATCGTTTAATATCTGGACGAGTAAAGAAGCCCCAATTGATGTTATGTTTAACTCCGCAAATAAAGCTCTTGGACTCTAGATTTCGCTGTCCTGAGATCTTCGCTGAAGTTCATANAGTTTTGTGATTGCCTCTAAAGGAGTCATCGACATTACGTCCAGCAGCTGGAGTTCTTTTATATATTCTGGGATTTCTGCCAGGAGTGATAATTGGATGCCTCCTGAATCATTATCTTCAAGAGAAATTAATTCACTTCCTTTATCCTCTAGATCGCGAAGCACCTCCCATGCCCGGTTTATTATGGTGCTTGGTAATCCTGCCAGTCTCGCCACATGGACTCCGTAGCTTTTATCAGCACCTCCTGGCATTACTCGCCTGAGAAAAATGACATNACCGTCGTTTTCTGTAACCGACACATGAAAATTTCTAACTCTGGGCAAATTATCTGAAAGGTCAGTCAACTCGTGATAATGGGTTGCAAATAGTGTTTTGCAACCCAATTTGGGATGATTATGAATATATTCGGCCACGGACCGTGCTATCGCCAAACCATCGTAAGTGCTGGTTCCCCGGCCTATTTCATCCAAAATAATGAGTGAATTATGAGATGCTTGGTTTAATATGGANGCAGTTTCTACCATTTCTAGCATAAAAGTGGATTGTCCNACNGTGAGGTCATCNTGGAGGCCAACCCTGGTGAATATCCGATCTACAACCCCAATTACTGCAGATTTAGCTGGTACGAAACTGCCTATCTGCGCCATTAATGTAATTAGGCCTACTTGCCTAAGGTACGTAGATTTTCCTGACATATTGGGACCAGTCAGAATGATCAGCTGCATATCCTTAGGATCTAATATAGTATCGTTTGGTATATAAGATCCAATGTCCACNATGCGCTCGACTACAGGGTGCCTTCCTGCTTCAATTACTATGCGGCCCAGATTGTTTAACTCGGGCCTCACATATCCTTTTTCACTAGCCACGGTGCCGAGAGAATCAAACACATCTAGCATGGCGGCTGCCTCTGCAGATTTCATCAAACCTTCCGTTTCGAGCGAGACTTGATGACAGATCTGGTTAAAGATTCTAGTTTCGACTTCTTCTATCNTATTTCTAGCACCCAGTATTTCTGCTTCGAGTTGTTTCATTTCGGCAGTAATGTACCTTTCGCTCGCAACAAGCGTTTGCTTACGAATGTATTCTTCGGGCACGAGGTCATCGTTAACCCTGCTTACTTCTATGAAATATCCAAAAACTTTGTTATATCCAATCTTTAGAGATCTAATTCCGGTCCGANCTCTTTCTGAGGATTCCATTGCCGCCATGGAGTCCTGAGCTTCAGCCACTTCNNTNCGAATAAGGTCAAGTTCCTCAGAAAACCCCTCTTTTATAGTATTTCCGTCACCTGGATAGAGAGGAGGTTGGTCAGTGAGCGATGAAGATAACAGTGCAGAGGTTCTAGAATTGTTAGAAAACTTGTTTAGGATCTCATCAATTTTCCAAGAATCATCGCATTCGCCTAATAACTGGATCATTGCCGGGAATACACGTAAACTTTTGGATATGCCCGAAAGATCTCTCGGTGTAGCATTTCCGTTCAAAACTTTGGTGGAAAGACGTTCGAGATCCGACATTGACTTCAAAAGCGAAGTCATTTTGTCTCGCCTTAGCGGGTTAGTTGAAAACCAATCAACCGATTCCTGCCTTTCGATCAACTCATCTAGGTCAAGAAGGGGTTGGCCCAGCCAACGCTTCAACATTCGCCCCCCCATTGGCGTAGAAGTTCGGTTGAGAATTGAAAAAAGAGAAGCTTCTTTAGAATCCCATCTTCCACCAACAAAAAGTTCAAGATTCCTACGAGTTTGCTCATCAAGGATCATAAATGACTCTGTCGAATAAGTTTGGAGCGAATTAATTCCTGCTAGAGCTTGATTTTGATGGTGTCTGATATATTCGATAATGGCAGCAGCTGACTGGATCGCCAGAGGTAAATGTTCGCACCCATAAGGTTGGAGGGACTTAACTTTAAAATGAGTCATAAGTATGTCATTCGACCAGCGAGGATGGAATTGCTGTTCATCCACTCTAGTTATTGTGAGTGACCCGTCCATTATGATTTCGTTTGACCAGGTTTGAGCTAGGATTAACTCCTTCGGTGCCAGACGATTAATTTCGGAATTCACACGAGATAAGGGAATTTGTGTCGCTGCAAATTCCCCTGTTGTTATATCCACATATGCGATTCCCGCGTTACTGTCTCTTACTACAGCTGAAGCCAAATAATTATTACTACCTTGCTGCAAGAGACTTTCTTCTATTATTGTCCCAGGCGTTACTATCCTTACTACTTTTCTATCAACAATGCCCTTACTAGTTGTAGGGTCACTCACTTGTTCACAGATAGCGACCCTGTAACCGTTCGCAACTAGTCGAGCCAAATAACCTTCTAAAGCATGGTACGGAAATCCTGCTAAAGGTATCCTTTCTCCTTTTCCCATTTCCCGTGAAGTCAAGGCGATCTCAAGTTCTCGAGCTAGGACTTTGGCATCATCGTCAAAAGTCTCGTAGAAATCCCCCATTCTAAAGAGTAGGATCTCTTCCTGATGCTCGGATTTAATATCTAGATACTGTTTACGTGCTGGGGTAGTCATATGTAGTCAAGTCAAGTTTCTGATTTCACACCATCTTTTTCGAACCCGTATGCACTCATGCCCTATGGCGTGAAACATAAAAGGCCCGCTATGTGGCGGGCCTTGTTTAATGGGAATAAAAATGTTTCAGTCGTCCTTCCAGAATCGCTCTTCTAGGAATTCGAATCCCAATGGAGTTACTTTCTCCCTAACATCTTCAATCATCCCTGGATGTCCGCACGCATAGACGATAGTATTTTCAATGGAAAGACCAAAATCCAGAATCTTAGTCTCTACGATATTGTTTACCCTTCCTTTGTCACCATCCCAGCTAACATTCTTGGCTTCATCAGGTCTGCTGACTGTTGGCACAAATGTAACTAGTTCGGGTTGTTTCGCGGAGATATTCATGAATTCTGTATCGTAAACGAACTCATCTGAATAACTAGCACCCTCCAAAATGTAGAAGTGATGACCGCTTCTTCCAGCATTGATGTAATCACGTATGAAACTTACATAGGGCACTACACCAGTAACTGTGGCGACAAGCAATTGGTTCTGCTTCTCTTCTTTAAATGTGAATATTCCCTTTGCACGTGGCCTAATCGTAACTTTATCTCCCTCACTAAGCCCCCACAGCATAGGAGTCAGCACACCACCTTCTTCAACCGGCACCAATTCAATGAATAGTTCTATGAGCTCTTCGTGAGGAGCAGAAGCAATCGAATAAGCCCTTTCCACGCCATCATGACCAATAGTGCAGTATTGTCCAGGTTTGAAGCTGTAGCCATCCGGCTTTTCAATCCATACAAGCGCGAGGTCTTCAGTATGGTCTTCTCTAGCTACAATCTCGACTTCAGCAAGGGGGGGCCTTTTAAAGGTCCTCTTAGTAGTCATGGAGACTCCTATTGATTCTTCTCCAAAATATCATAGTTCTTCTCCACTCTTACTCGTCTAAGCCTTAAATCGTCTAGTTTCATCATCGGATCTTCCGAATTGTCCGAAGTCAGACCCTCAACAAGGCTTCCAAACAAGCTAGTAGATGCCACCATTCCTCTGTGTAGACCATTCAGGTATGCATCCCCAATCAATTCAAAATCTTTGCCGATGATTTTGACGCTGTCCCCGTCAGATATTCCAGCGGTATTCGCATCTTCTGTATTCATTTCAATTACTTCGGTTCTAGTGATAGNGTACATTTCGTCCACTGTATCAATTGAGGCATCTCTATNCGGTTGATGAAGTACTCGCCCTGGGGCGTAAATAATCGGGTACTCAATATCTTGTTCATCTGAATTATCAGAAACAACCTGTGAGTCTAGCGGTGAGAACGAATATTTTTCTTGTACTTGCGGTTCCCATATTTGGCCTTGTCTTTCTATTATGTTGGGCTCAAGGTTTCCATAGGGAGCTATTGTGGCTAAGATTTCTTTAAATACATCTGATGAGTCACTATATTTGAAGTTTTCGTTTCCAAGCCTACTCGCCAGATTGGCTATTACACGCCACTCTTCGTCAGCATCTCCAGATGTTCCAATAGCTTTCCTCAGTTTGTGTACGCGTCTTTCAATATTGGTGTACGTCCCAAATTTTTCTGCAAATGTCTGCGAAGGGAACACAACGTCGGCCCTTGACGTCACTTCACTTTCAAAAACCTCATGCGATATTACGAATTCAGCCTTGTCCAAAGCCCCATATAGATCTCCACACTGTCCGTTTCCGAACGTTGCGTTATCTCCTATGATATGTACAGCTTTTACTTTGCCTTCGGCTATCGCATTGGCAATTTCTCTTACTCCGATCCCGACATGACTTAGTTTGGCATACCCGGGTCCATGATCAGGGACGCAACCTACATCTCTGGATCCTTGCTGATTGGCTCCGTGGAACAAAGGGTACAAGCCTGAAGATAGTTTTCCCACATTACCGGTAACTAGTGAGAGATTAACGATTACCTTCACGCAGTTCAAACGTTGATCGGGGCTTAATGTGTCTAGAGAATATAACGTTGAAGAAGTCTCGGCATTAGCAAACAACCGCGCCGCTTCTCGAAGAGAGTCTTGTGGTATGCCGGTAATCTTTTCTACACGCGCTAAATCGAATTCCCATACTGAATTACGAAGCTCCGTAAACCCGATACAACTATCCGTAGAGAATTCGTGATCCTCTAGTGACTCGTCGATAATTGTGCGAATCATTCCGCCGAGTAGAACTGACTCCGAATCAACTCTGGGTCTCAGCCATATATCGGCGTAACGTGTAAGCTCTGTCTCCCTTTGATCGATGACTATCAGCTTAGATCCTTTAGACACAGCTTGTTTTATTGGGACTGCTAAGACATTTTGATCTTCAGTTATGTTAGACGAAACTACAAGAATGCATTTCGAATTCAGAAGTTCCCATGCCTTTGATGTGGATCCTTGCAAGCCAATCATTGCCTCGAGAGGTTGTACTAGTTCGGGTCGAGTATTTGAAGCGACGTCCACATTGGCCGATCTCATGACTTCACGTGTAAATTTTTGGGCTACGAAATTGTCTTCATTAGTTCCTCTGTCAGATGCGATTAAAGCGTACTCGCCATTTCTGTAGGAGCCCAACCGTTCCGCTGTGTAATCAAGAGCTTCGGGCCAAGAGGATTCTTTCAGTTGCCCGTTTATTCTTATCAAAGGTTTAGTAAGTTTANTTCTGCTATTNACGAAGTCTAATCCGAACTTGCCCTTGAAACAGGCCATTCCACGATTGGCCTCTGCTTGTCTATCTGGGATCGACCGAATCACCTTGTTTCGTTTGTTGACATCTAGGTCCAGTTGGCATCCTACGGGGCAATGGGGACAAGTGGTTGATATTTTTTTAGAAGCTTTATCCCATTTGTAGTCTCTTTCTACTAAGGCTCCTGTTGGACAAACATCAATACAGGCTCCACAGAATTCACATCCTGATTCTAATAACGAAGTACCTTGAGCAGTTCCGATGATGCTTCTTCCTGAGCGATCTTTCAGAGTGATGGCTCTATCACCCCTAACCTCATCACATGCTCTGACACACCTAGCGCAAACTATGCAAAGGTTCATGTCCATATCCCAATAAGGATCCTTTACATCAAGAGGCAGATGGCGATTATTGTAAGTAAGAGGAGTGGTCAACTCCATTTCCATATATCGAACCGTATCTTTTAATTCGCAACGCTCATTTTTGGGACATGTGACGCAGCGGTCATTGACTGTAACGTGACGAAGGCAAATATCAGTTGGGCCACACAGGTCTATTCTGTGGCAATTCAGGCAACCATGAGGATGCTCTGAAATGAGTAACTCCATAATGCCTTTGCGAAGAGACACTAGTTCATCCGTATTAGTCTCTACCCTCATGCCTTCAGATACTGGTGTTGTACAAGATGCTGGACTTCCTGGTAGTGGCCGATAAGACCCATCTGGTGTAGGTGCTTCAGCTTTGACGACACACATGCGGCAGGCACCGTACGGTTTCATGCCGGGATAGTAGCAAAGGTATGGGACGTACATACCGTTATCCATAGCCGCTTTGATTATAACGCTGCCTGGATCTGCCTGTACTTCCACACCATCGATTGTTAAGTTGATTTTATCCGCCATCTTAATCTCCCGAAACGATGTCAGTTGCGTACGGCCGGGTGCTGCGAGGAACTATCTTGGGATTATTACAGCTTCCCGTCAGGCATTTCTTATCTTCTATGTGTGAGCGAAAATCCTCTTCGAAATGAGTAATGGCTGATCTTATTGGTCCGAACCCCAACTGTCCGTGACCGCAGAGCGAACCTGCTTCCATAGTTCCTCCAACGCTTTTCATAAGATCCATGTCCCCCGGTCGGCTATCAAAATTTGAAATTCTTTCAACAATTTCCAGCAAATGCTCCATACCTAGCCTACATGGGAAACACTTTCCACAGGATTCAAACTGGCAAAAAGCTACGAGGATTCTCGTTAAATCCACAGCACACACTTGGTCACTGCCAACTATAATTCCTCCGGATCCGAATATGGCGCCTGCCTCCCTCATTTCATCGAAGTCAATGTGAATGTCTCTGCTATCTGCTCCCAGTACCCCACCAAGTGGTCCACCAGTTTGTAACAACTTGAGCTCTCGTCCACCGGAGACACCTCCTCCAAGATCATCCACGACCTGACCCAGAGTCATTCCCATAGGTACCTCGTAAAGACCAGGGTTGTTGACATCGCCAGTCAGGCAGATGATCGCAGTTCCTGTACTTCGGTTTACTCCAATAGAGGAGAACCATTCAGCTCCCTTTGAGATTATTTCGGGTGCGTATGCGAGCGACTTTACGTTGTTAATGTTGCTAGGCTTTCCCCATACTCCAAATGCAGCCGGAAAAGGCGGGCGATTTCGTGGCATTGCTCTATTACCTTCCACCGCCTCCATCAAGGCCGTCTCTTCACCTGCCACATAAGATTCTCCTGTAAGTGCTACCTCAATATCGAAGCTAAAATCAGTGCCGAGTATATTTTTGCCCACCAAGCCGAATTCATAAGCCTGTCTAATTGCTTTCTCTGTTCTGTCTATAGGACCATTATGCCCGTGGCGGATAAATACAATTCCATTGGAGGCGCCTGTTGCATATCCGGCTATCGCAAGGCCTTCGATTAATGTGTGTGGGTCGCTTTCCAGAATCCCTTTATCGTTATAGGCCCCGGGATCTCCTTCTTCGCAGTTGCATAAAATGTATTTCACCGGTCCAGGTGACCCGACAAGAAAACTCCATTTGACTCCCGTTGGAAATGCGGCACCACCTCTTCCTCGTAATCCTGAATTTTTGACCTCTTCAATCACATCGGAGGGTTCCATTTCTGTGAGAGCTTTGTAAAGACCGCTGTAGCCATCATTAGCTATATACTGAAGGATATCTGATGGAGCAATATGCCCCGCGTTTCTAAGAGCTATCCTATTTTGAAGAGAGATTCCCGGGAGTGTTTCTAGGGATGGTTCACTTCCCACAGGATTTTCATCACCGAGATACCCTAAAACAAGATCTTCTGGAAGGGAATCATTAATTAGATATGAATCGATTATTGTCTCTACGTCATCGGGGTTGACATTCTTGAAGAAAATCCGAGGACGTCCGTGCTTTTTTATATCTACTAAAGGTTCCGCATAGCACAGCCCAATGCAGCCAACCTCATCTATATTTGCTTTGAGCCCTCTCTTCTCTAAAGTGCCACGCAGGACTTCTTCCACCCGAAATGCCCCTGAGGCATGACCACACATGGCGCTACCGATTCTGATAAAAGGAACCTCTCCATTTACCAAACGGTTCCAATGTTCGTCAGCTTTTTGTTTCAGCTCTGAATAAGTTTTTTGAACCAACTGTGTAAGATCACCCCGTGTAAAAGTTGTTAAAAGTACTACTACTCTTTTGGTTGTTCCAATAGCGATTTAAGCAATGATGAAATATTTTCAACATTTACTTTTCCATATAGTTCATGATCAAGGCTTATTACAGGGCCCTGGGAGCAAGCCCCGAGACAAGTGTTAAATCTAAATGAGGCTCCACCGTCTGCGGTTTCTCCTTCCGATTCTAGTCCAAGCTCATCTAGCACTTCCTTTACGATTTTTGCTGCTCCGAGTAGATGGCAAGTAGGACCCCAGCACACTTCCACTGAATGGTCACCTGGAGGCTTGAATCGGAAATTAGGATAAAACGATGCAACTCCAAATACGGAGTTAGTGGAGGTACCCATGGACACTGCTACCTCTTCAACTGCCTCATCTGGGATATATCCAACTTCATCTTGTATAGCAAGAAGGGAGGATAATACCGTGACAGTAGGCCTCTTCTGGGAAAGAATCGCCTCTCGCACTCGTTCCCGAAGGTTGTCACTATTGACAGTCAAAGAGGGCACCCCGCGCCTTTGTAAAAATCATCACAATGATAGCATAGGGTCTACCTCTGAACAATTCAGTTAAGCCTTAGGTTTTCGTCGGCCTTCAGAGCTATTTCGCGGCCCATTTTTACACTATAATTGGTGCCCCGATCTTCCGGATACACTTGTGTCGTGTTGGCGAGATAAAGATTATCGATGCCAGTCTCATGTGGAGGCATTCTGGATGAGTAATAGGCACCTACAATGGGTTGGGCCCCATCTATTCGATGGTGATGATAATCAAGTATCCAATTCCTATCGAAGCTAGGATTTATTTTGGATATATGAGGTAGGTAGGCATCTAGAAGTTCATCAGAATTCATTCTGTAGTATTCGTTATCAGGAGTAAGGTAATTGGATAAGTAAACTATATGATTTCCGTTATAGTGTGATGCGCCTATAAGATTCGTGTGCTCAATCACACCAACAAAAGGGANCGACCNATCTGCAACGTTAAGCCAATAAATATTGGAAAGCGGCCTGTCAAGCACTAAAATCAATAGGATAGCTGACATGTAATCAACGCTTGTTAATTTTGCTCTGTATTCTCCCGTTAAGCCTTCTGTGATTTTTTCGAATATATTCGAAGGGNTTGAGGCAATGACAGCGTCAAATCNTTCAAATNTGCTTCCCTCACCAATTTCCATTCCTTGTACCTTATTATGANTAGTCCTAATTTTTGAAATGGAGGTATCCAAATGTATTTCAGTGCCTTGTGAAATAGCTCTTTCACCGAGTCTATCGAAGAATTCTTTGAAGCTGCCGATAGGGTAACCAAGCATTTCCTTTCCAATNCCTTTTCTTGATGCGAATCTGGTGTTCATTTTGCCCCATACCCANGCCATCCCAACCTCGCGATAGTGTTCTTCTCCGAATTTGCCTCTNAACATTGGTTCCCAAAAAGATTCAAATACTCTTCTNTTTACATTCTCTCGAAACCACTGAACCGCTGTGAAACCCTCGANGGTTTTCCAGTCTTTGATCCTCTTTATCTTCAATGCTGATAAACCCAACTTGAATCTGTCTGTGANGGAAAGAGGACGGTATTTCAATANGTCTAATGGTGTGACGAAGTCGTAGATTTTTCCTTCGAACAATGTTCCAACCTTTGATGGAAACCAGCCTATCCGATTTCCAAGTCCAATTTCTTCGCAAAGATTGATAATGTCTAAGTCACTGGTGAACCAATGATGGTAACCTCTTTCAATAGGCACGTTGCTGACATTGAATGTAGAAGCATGGCCTCCAAGAAATNTGTCTCTCTCGTAGATTTTGACCTCATGGCCCCATTTTGAAAGATCATAAGCTGCTGCTAGACCTGTTGCCCCAGCTCCAATTATTNCAATCTTCATCCTAATTTACTCTCCGTTTGNCGTTGTCCTAATCTACAAGCGGATTGGCCTTTCGTCGTGAGAGAGACAATAGACTTAAACCATTTGCCCACAGAAACATTTGCCCGAGAGCGATTATAGGGATGAGAAGGCAAGCATGTGTTAGAGCAGCGAACGCGGCCGCATCTGGCCTACTTACCGTTCCGTGAGGCATTAACACNAGTGATTCCCGTGCAATAAGTTCGAAAAGTCCAAGGCCCCCNGGTGCCGCTGGAACTGANGAACCAATATTGGTTATTCCCGTNACAAGAATTGATGCAGATACCATGGCCATCATTCCTTCGAATTCGCTATGTATATCCAAACTTAATGCAACAAAGAAAAAGAGAAAGGATTCCGCTATCCACACTGGGAGTGACAGTGCAAGGACCTTTGTTATTGCACTAATGCTATTAAGAGACTGCAAACCATCAAGAACTTTTGATGAAGAATCTCTTAGCATATTTCTTATGCGTATTGAAAGAGGTTCCGAAACTTTGTAAATGATTCTCTCTGTCCTNTTTCTAAATAACGAGGCAGCCACAAGTGCTGTNAACATACCAAGGAATGGCAAAACGAAAAATATAACNATGACGCTTTCAGCGATGTTTGAGACAGNTGAGAATCCAGACAAAGTTTCATCAAGGGGCACGAATACAGCGGTAACTCCAATTAGGAATAGCAGAGCTATAGAATCGCTAACCCTTTCAACAAGTATGGTACTAATTCCCGTCGTCGTACTAATTCCCTCACGCCTATTTANGTAATAACTCCTNACTAGTTCACCGATTCTAAAAGGAAGAATGTTATTTGCCATATACCCGACTACGACAACGGGTAGCAGTCGGGACGTCTTGATTTTTATATTTGTTAACAGTAGGAATCTCCACCTAATAGTGCGAAACCATACGCTTGCNAAATATGCTGCTAGACCAAGGATCAGATAAAAGTGATTTGTTCTTTTCAGAGACGAGATCATTTGAGTAAGGTCTGTAGTCCAGAAAAAAAGAACTAGAAGCGCAATNCCGAATATTACAGCAGTTAGAAAACGAACCAATACTGACTCCTCATTTGGTTACTATGGACCTGATCGGACGTCCTCTGACAACAATTTCAACTGTGGAAATCCCTCCCGAGCGTAAAGATATGAGTCCTCACTGCCGATGTTCTTGGCGACACCTTCTCTGTTAAGCCAGTAAGATGCGAGTCTTTTCCAAGCGCCAAAATCTGNCAAACTTCCGAGAACGCTGACTATGCTCACGTTTCGGTAAGTGTATTCCGGAAACCACCATCTGTGAGGAATGCGTTTCGGTTCTAAATAATCCCTGGAATAAGCTTTGNCTGCGGCTTCATGATTTTTTGAATGAACTAGTATCACCTTTGCGGTCGGGTCACCTGTGTTTGATTCCGAATTATAAGTAGGGTACCCAACATTTTCGTAGTGTCTTAAGTACCAAGACCAAGGCCATGTGAAGCCGCTAGTCTGATCAATCTTAATAGGTAACCTTCTCCCATCCCCAGTACGATCGCCCATCTCCTTGATTCCTGTCATTATTGTTTTGAGATCGGGAGAAGTCTGTGTATACACGATCATCTCGACAGGGATGTCGCTGTTGACGTAGCTAGCCGTGACCGATGTTCGTAAAGTCAGCGCTGTAAGCAGCGCAACCGATCCTATTAAGAGCAGTATCACATGCGGCCTATATGTTTCTTTCAATGATAGCTTTACCGTCAGATAAAACCCGCTGCCTGCTAAAAGGATTAATGCTAAAGGAATTNCAGTTGAAGCTGGTTCACNGATATTCCCCCAGTATTCGATTACNGCCCAAACCAAAGTTGCTATTAGACCGGGTGTTAATANGGTAATTATCATCCCAGTTCTCGAAATTGAGTTCCATTTTATACACTCAATTATTCTTCCAAGGAAGCGACCGGATAAAACGATAATTGGTAGTGAGATATTTACCAGCAACCATGGCATTTTCTCGCTTGCCATNGTGTATACAACAAAAGTTGNGATTGACCAATAGACGAGAAAAAGACTGAATCTTTCACGAATCCTTAAGTAGTAGATACTAGCGATAATTGCCACTAAGAAGGGTAGATATTCGTAAAGTGGAGTAATCATCAGATAATAGTGGATCGGCTGTGCCCCGCGAGCTTCACCTTGTTGNACTACCCAATATCCAAGTGACTGCCAGATGCCAGATCGAATTCCGTCNCCCAAATTGGTCAAAACCGTCGTGTATATGAGAATCCAGAGTGAGTAGAAAATGACGGCGCATCTCCACCAGACGNTCCAGCACCATTTGAAGCCGACATAGAAGGAGACTCCTAATAATCCGGCCACTATNACTGACGCGATAACTTTTCCACCTCCAACTGGCATGCCGATATTNCCTGTCGNACCTACGAGAGTTAAATTCGACCAGCTAAGCAATGGACTATTCTGNAATATGCCGGCGAATGCCGACCATTGNGGGAGAGTTAGCNTACTTAGCAGTATCAGGGCGGATAGGTAAGCGGGGATGGTCGACTTACTTATTCCCTTCCCTGAAGATGTNGCCTTTTTAACAAGGCGTACATATAACTGNGGGTAAGTTGTGAAGTCTAACTTTGTATCCTCTATCGTCTGTTTCCAGGTTTCATGCAGAAACCTGATAACCAAATATAATCC
>PAOO01000033.1 GCA_002708065.1 Chloroflexota bacterium | reverse complement strand
GCATTTTCCGGAAAGGATCCTACTAAAGTAGACAGATCGGCTGCTTACGCCGCACGCTGGGTAGCAAAAAACCTTGTAGCCTCCGGGGTTGCAAGTAGAGCGGAAGTTCAAGTTTCGTATGCTATCGGTGTGTCCGCGCCCATTTCCGTCTCGATAGAGACATTTGAAACTAACAGAGTCTCAAACGAAAAAATTGATGAATTGGTTGCCAGTCACTTTGATCTTCGCCCGGGAGCGATTATAAGGGACCTAGACCTTAGGAGACCAATATATAAACAGACAGCAGCCTATGGTCATTTCGGTAGAGACGATCTAGATCTGCCATGGGAGAGTATCGATCGGGCAGAAGCTATCCGAAAAGACGCCAACCTTTGACGACTCTATTTCGGGAGGGAACCGGCAATGGCCATAAAGTTCGGCACTGATGGTTGGAGAGCGCTAATAGCCGAAGACTACACATTTGATAATGTGAGGATTTGTTCCCAAGCTGTGTGTGAATATATGAAAGCTCGCAATATAAATGACAACGGGCTAATCATAGGATATGACACCCGATTTGGTTCAGATAGATTCGCTACTGCCGCCGCAGAGGTCGCTGCTGCAAACGGCATTCCCGTAGTGCTCTGTGACCGCTTTTCTCCCACCCCAGTAGTTAGCCACAACCTCGTGAATCGTGAGTGCGGCGCCGGAATAGTTATCACCGCTAGCCATAATCCTGGAGAATGGAACGGATTTAAATTCAAACCAGGATACGGAGGTAGTGCCTCACCGGAGATCGTGGAAGAACTCGAAGGCTATCTTTCTACATTGGAAAAAAGTGGCGAATTTTTGAGAATACCTGCCTCGGAAGCTATTAAGGGCGGCTTAATAGAGATGATAAACCCTGAGCCATCGTATATGAATCACGTTGCAGGAATGGTTGGCCTTCAAGAGATACGGAACGCCGGCCTTAACGTCGTTGTTGACTCCATGCATGGGGCAGGCTCAGGATATTTGGCACGTCTTCTCGAGGGCGGAAACACCCGGGTATCCGAGATACGTTCAAATGTAAATCCTTCCTTCCCAAATATGATCCAACCAGAACCGATTGACCGTAACCTGGGGCCTCTTAAATCAGCCGTCGGGGATATGAATGGTGATATAGGAATCGCTACTGATGGTGACGCAGACAGGCTAGGAGTGATAGATGAGGATGGGAACTACATTTCTACACTTCATATTTTCGCCCTTATATGCCAGCACCTTATTGAGGGGCTGGGAATGGAAGGGGCTCTGGTCAGGTCCATAACTATGACTAGTATGATCGACAAGCTGGGGGAGATCCATGGCATACCAGTCTTGGACACCCCTGTTGGATTTAAATATCTGGGACCTGTAATGATGGAAGAAAACGCAGTTGCGGCAGGAGAGGAGAGCGGAGGTTATGCTTTTCGCGGTCACATACCTGAAAGGGATGGAATATTATCTGCCTTAATGTTGTTGGACATGATGGTCAAAACTGGAAAAAATCCTGGAGAACTCCTCATTGACTTAGAAGAGAAAGTGGGGCCTCACTTCTATAATCGCATTGATTTAGGATTTCAGGAAGATCAACGTGAACGTATCATACAGAACATAGAGTCTACTGAACCCAAATGTATTGCAAATATTCCGGTGTCTAAAATAGACACTCGAGACGGATTCCGATATGTCCTCGAGAATGGTTCCTGGGCATTGATACGATTCTCTGGAACAGAACCCCTAATAAGGATCTACGCGGAAGCTGGATCCGCTGAAACCGTCGATGCCCTACTCAAGGAGTGTTGTCGCATTGCCGGAGTGTGACTAGGAAGTGCCCCAATATTCCGCTGAAACCGTCAGAGCTATGATACTACAATCCCAGTGTCTATCTGATCCCACAAATGAAGCGAACAAGCCGGATCAGAATTCCATTTTAGGAATTATAGACAGAGTCAGAGCTCTTCAGATTGACACTTTGCAAATGATAAGGAGAAGTCAATACATAGCACTCTGGAGCAGATTAGGAGACTATCAGCCAGAACTGCTAGACGATCTCTGTTACGGAGACGATCGGAGACTCTTTGAGTATTGGTATCACGCTGCTTGCATAATTCCAATTAAGGAATTTCCTTATAGATTACCTACGATGTTGATGCACAGAAAAAAGGAGTCTCGACGATGGCGTAGTTGGCACTCTGATGAAAAGAACGTTGAAGTTTTGCAAGAAGTTAAAGACCGACTGAGCAACCAAGGCCCTCAGAAAGCATCTAACTTCGATGACCATGGGGAACATCGCGGATCGTGGTGGAACTGGAAACCAGCGAAGAGGGCTCTTGAATATCTTTACGATTCCGGACAGGTGGTCATAGCGAACCGGCTCAAATTCCAGAGAGTTTATGGCATCACTGAAAACTACATCCCCAAAAAGTTGANCAAAAGTACAATNACCATGGATCACGCCATCTCTCATGATCTTGAGCTGTCATTGCTTGCCACAGGCCTTTGTACTCCGCAGCAGGTGGCCGATTACACTCATATGAAAAGAGGACTTGCNCGCCCTTATGTAAAAAGCTTAATGNAGAGGGGGCTAGCTCATAAAGTCAGGGCCGTCACCGTAAAAGGTGAAACTATCGACCTACTCATACACCGGGACAACATTGAAACACTTGAGCAACTCGCCGCCGGCGAGTTCAAACCCAGTAGAACCACTTTTCTTACCCCCTTTGACAGCTTGTTTTGGGCAAAGGGGAGAGGTAAAGAATTTTTCGATTTCGCACAGGTATTGGAATGCTATAAACCCGCAGAAAATCGGGTNTGGGGCTATTTCTGCTTACCTGTTCTTCATAACGGCAANCTTGTCGGTAGATTTGATCCTAAGTTAGATAGAAAATCTGGGACACTTCAAATCCATTCATTTCACTTAGAATCTGGCATTAAGCCAAGTGAACGCCTTGTTAGTGATATCGCAATTGCAATGAGAAATTTCCTTAAATTTCACGGGGCAANCAAAATTTCTTTCGGTCTTCTTGGCAACAACGAATTGATGAAAAAGTTAGAGCGAACGATATAGAATCNTTNAAATGAGCGATGTGTTCAAAATNCNGAAANNCAAAGAACAAAGGATNATGCCGCNATGACCTCGGATNTCAAACCNANGCTCTTTCCAAGAAATGCCANAGAAAATGACCTTCTAATACTTATTGACGGCCANGCATTGGTTCATAGATCGTTCCATGCAATACANCAACCACTTNCGGTCAGNACTACAGGTGAAGACGTCAGNGGNGTTTACGGGTTTGTTAATGCATTNTTANGAACATTGGGAGAGTGGCANCCAAGCCATGTGGCAATCACATTTGATTTACCTGCCCCTACTTTNAGGCATAAGATGTTTGATCAATATAAAGCTCACAGNCCTCCTACACCTCCTGAGTTGAGAACTCAATTCGATCGAGTTCGACAGGTTATGACCGCCTTTAAAGTACCTATATACGAGCTAGAAGGATTCGAAGCCGACGATCTTTTAGGAACCTTGAGCAGACAAGCGGAAGAATCTGATATAGATACCCTAATACTGACAGGCGATTCTGACACCTTTCAATTAGTCTCCCGCAGAGTAAAAGTGTTGATGACCTCAAGTGTTCAGAATCGGTCATTGTATGACGTTGATGCTGTGAAGGAACGGTACGGTGGACTAGGCCCTGAATATGTAGCAGAAATAAAGGCATTACAGGGAGATTCTTCTGACAACATCCCAGGTGTGCCTGGTGTAGGAATAAAAACAGCCATAAAACTTCTCACTGACTACGGGTCTCTAGACGGTGTTTTTCAGAATCTAGAAAATGTAAAACCTCCCAGGGCCAAAAACTCTTTGGGTGGGAACCGTGAACTTGCCTATCGAAGTAGACAGCTTGCAACCATCGTCCGCGATGCGCCCGCAAACTTGGATCTAAATACTGCATTATTTGGGAATTTTGAAAGGGATGAGGTTATCTCGNTACTAAGGGAGTTGGAGTTTCATTCCATAGTGCCAAGAATACCGGCAAGCGAATCCTCCGTCAGTTTGGAGCATTCGGAATCAGTTCAAGATAGCCAACTCTCGTTGTTCAGACCTGCTCAAAAAGTTAGCGAGGAATACATAGTAGTTAACACTTCTGAATCACTCAATCAGGTCCTTACTGAAATAAGCACAGAACGCGGATTTTCCTTCGACACTGAAACCACGTCTCTGAATCCGATGAGCTGTGAATTGGTGGGGATCTCGTTTTCTGTTGAGGGAGGTAAGGCATGGTATTTACCTTTAGGNCACAGTGAAGGGAATCAGCTTAAAAAAGATGTTGTTCTTAAAAGACTGAGTCAGATATTTGTTAATCCTGAGATACCGAAACGGGCCCATAACGCTAATTTCGATCTCTCTGTCATGCAGCAAAGCGGGATATCAGTCAATGGCTTGCAATTTGACACTATGATCGCAGCTCATGTAGGGGGCCGACGGAACTACGGGCTCAAAGAACTGTCCCTAGAATGCTTCGGCGTGGAAATGACGCCAATTACAGAACTGATTGGCACGGGACGAAGTCAGATAACAATGGCCGAAGTTTCTATAGAAACCGCAGCCCCTTACGCTGCAGCAGACGCTGATTTCACGGAAAGGCTTCACAGTATTATGAGGGCAGAACTTGAACAGAAAGAGATTTCTAGCCTCTATGATGAGGTGGAAGTTCCACTCATACCCGTTCTGGTGCAAATGCAGAGAAATGGTGTCTCTTTAGACACGACATTATTGAATGAAATGTCNGTTTCNCTCGGAGGCCAACTCGATGGTATACAGGCGGAAATGTTCGAATTGATAGGGCACGAATTTAACCTGAACTCTCCAAAGCAGTTAAGTGACGTCCTCTTCACAGAACTTCATCTTCCCACNACTAGNAAGACAAANATTGGCTTNTCAACAGATGCCCAATCACTTGATGATCTAAAAANTCTATTANATCGAGGTAAGGCNGAGAATTCNGATCCCCGTTCATATGAGGTACTTAACCGCATCCTCGAATACCGTGAGATAGCAAANCTCAAGTCGACNTACGTGGACGCCCTTCCAGAAATGGTTAACCCANTTACANAACGTGTACATACNTCATACCGTCAAACCGGTACCACAACAGGAAGGATATCGAGCAACGATCCCAATCTNCAAAACATACCCGTCAGAACGGAACTTGGTAGACGAGTNAGAGAAGCTTTCATCTCAAAAGATGGATGGTCGTTGCTAGCAGCTGACTACTCACAAATTGAGTTGAGGGTACTCGCCCATTTCTCTCGTGATCCGGGACTTATTAAAGCTTTTGAGAACGGAGAGGATATCCACAGCTCCACAAGTTCCCTTGTCTATGACATACCTATTAACAAAGTAGACTCTGATATGCGTCGCATCGCCAAAGTACTCAATTTCGGTGTAATCTACGGATTAAGCCCCCATGGAATAGCCCGTCAAACCGATCTTTCGCAGAAGGACGGCAAAAAATTCATCGATATCTATTTTGACAAATATCCTGGAATCCAGACGTATCTTGATTCTGTAAAAGAGCAGTGCAGAGCAAACGGCTATGTAGAAACGATGCTCGGCAGAAGGAGATACCTACCAGACATAAACGCAAGGAACTTCAGGCTGCGTAGCCAAGCGGAGCGGGCTGCAATCAATATGCCTATTCAAGGAACAGCAGCCGATATCATCAAGGTAGCAATGATAAATATACAAAAAAGGCTACAGGACTTGGAAATGAAATCAATGATGATTCTACAGGTACATGATGAGCTTATATTCGAAGTGCCCAACAACGAGTTGTCCCAGGTGGAATCGATAGTTTCCGAACTAATGCCGTCGTCGCTCAAACTGGATGTCCCATTAGCTGTGGAAATCAAGAAAGGATGCGACTGGGGCAATCTTTCGTAGCCGGTTTATTCATCCTCATCTGGATAATGTAAAATCTATATGCTGAGCGGGAGTAACTCAGCGGTAGAGTTCCTGCCTTCCAAGCAGGCTGTCGCCGGTTCGAATCCGGTCTCCCGCTCCATTTATCTGTTTGTTTATCTCTCGGTTTTGAAACCTTCTCCTTATGATTTATAAAAACAATCACATATCAGCTACACCCAAAGCCAAATTGTTTCGAAGATCCAGCAAAAAAGCTAAGCGAATTTCAATGCGTGCTTCTGTCCGACTTGGTATTGAGATTGTCGTGCCTGTGGCAGCTAGGGAAAAAGACGTTAAAAAAGCCATAGAAAAAAATAAGCTTTGGGTAGCAAAACAATTAGCTCGCATTGACAAGGAGAGGNCACTATTACGACCTAACTTCGTGTTTCTGCGTGCNAGCGCTGAACATCACTCAATCACATACTCTGAATCGGGCACCGTTAAATCTTTATTGATCCCATCAAATTCGNAATTGAAGATTCTAGAAAATAGTGATTACGATCTTTTCAAGCCTTCTGAACTTCTTCAGGAATGGCTTCATCGAAAGGCGCGTTCCCATCTCAGCGCTCTAATTTCTGTCCACGCAACTAAGATAGGAAAGAGTTACAGCAATCTGAGAATAGCCCGACAAAGAACTCTTTGGGGTAGTTGTTCATCCAAAAGAACTATCAGCTTAAACAGAAACTTGATGTTCTTCAGCCCTGTTGTAGTCAACTACGTACTAATCCACGAACTTATGCATCTTGATGTTATGGGTCATTCAGAAAAGTTCTGGAAATTAGTTGAAAAAGAACTACCCGATACTGATTTAATTAGATCGAGATTACGTTACGAAGCAGATAATTTCGTTCCGTCTTGGGCCTGGGTCTAAGTCACCATAGAATTACCGGATACTCAGAACATTCTTATGAAAAGACGAATCTTACCTTCTAAAAGATTCTGGTTATACCTTCTTATAGGAATTGTCCTTTTATCATCCTCGGGTTCGGATTATTTCCGCCAATCCAAACTGGAACATGCATCTAGAAACCACTCTTTCTCTATCTTTTGGTGGGAGGTTAGACACATACCCAGTAAATGGGTCCATTTGTTGTGGGAGATGTTTCCAGGAAACAAACCTACTGATGCCGAACGCAAGTTAATCGTTCAGGACTACCTGCAATCTGTTAGACGTTTGGATAAGGAGCGGGCGCGAGTTGAAGGTTCACATTTCGCAGGTAGCGTCGCAGGATCTTCGGCAACCAAGAAGGCAACCGAGAATATCCCAAACGATTTAGAAGTCTTTGAGCGTGAAAAAGAATCGCTTCGCGGGAAAGCGGAAGAGGCGGTAGAGGCTGTTATCAGCGATGTTGTCCGGACCGAAGGTCTCGGGTTTCCTCTAGGTATATTGTTCCCGCCAACAGACTTCAGGTTCGACAAGCCCCCATTGATTCTAGTCACGTCTCCTAGGAATGTCATCAGACTTGAAGGAACGCGGTTGATCCAAAACGACATCAAAATGATTACCCGTTCTGAGATCGAACAAAGAATAGAATCCGATGGGATCACATCGGCTCTGGTAGACGACCTGGCAGGTTTAGGCACTTATCCCGCTTTTGTATCAGACCGGTACGAACTGAGACAATTAACACGTACAGCCGCCCATGAATGGCTTCACAATTACTGGATTTTCCGTCCGCTCGGCCGATCTATGTGGGATTCATCCGATATGTACACTCTCAACGAAACTGCTGCCGATATCGCAGGAAACGAACTTGGAGACCTTGCCTATCAAAGATTAGGTGGTAATTTGGAAGCATCAGATCTGCGGTATGGCAATACGGCAGTAGCAGCCCCTCACCTAACTCGAATTCTCAGAGAAACCAGAATAAAGGTAGACAAGCTTTTGTCTGAAAATAACATCGATGGTGCCGAAGAGATCATGAGGGGCCAACATTGGAACTTGAGACTAGGCGGTTATGGGATTCGGAAAATCAACCAAGCATATTTTGCATTCCGAGGAAACTACGCAGACGGCCCAGCTTCAGTAAGCCCTATCGGATCAGAGTTAAACGAGTATCGAGAAACTTTCCCAACTGTTGGGGAATTCATAAAGAGCGTTGCAACCGTAAAAAACTATGTGCAATTTCAGCTTATGTTGGAATCCGTAGGTGATAAAAGAATCAATTCCACCGACCTTAGGAGCAATCACAGCAATCCTGTATTAAACTCTAAAACCCCTCTGCTTACTCCTAGTCGTAGAATATCAGATGCGCCTCCAGCGAGCCTCATCGAACGAATCCGACGGTAGAGAGATTCGAGCGGATGGCCGTTGACAAGTGCCCGCCCGCCAACCAGCTGAACCGATGAATCTATTACCGTCGAAACTGTCTCTGTGCAGAACACTTTAGCCGTGGTGACCTCGTTAAATGCTTCATACCCAGAATCCAGCAACCTTGCCACTCTATATAATACCGCTCTCGCGGCAAAACTCTGGATTCTCATGTCAGCATATCTGAGACGTACACCTTCAAGGTCACCTAACTTACCTCCAGAACGATGCGGGGATTCAAGATGTTTAGTAATCAGGTTCGTAGCATAAATGGCCATTCCCGTGGCGGTAGCTGCTTGCTCCAATCTTTCCCGTACTAAATTATCTATAGCCTTAGGCATACCCCTACCTACTTCACCCACAATATTAGCCGAGGACACTTTGACATCATCAAATGTAATTTCACAGTGCCCGCTGCCATCGATGCTATAAAAAGGATCGCTGGTTGACACGCCGTCAGCGTTTCTGTCCACAATAGCCACAGCAGGCCCTGAAGGAAGGGTTTCCTCATCAGAAGTTACCGTAAGAACAACTAAAATGAAATCTGAAATTTGGGCCCCAGATACATATGATTTTTCACCTCGGACAAGTATTGAATCACCATCCCACTTGGCAATTGTAGGATTGGAATTGTCCAACTCGGTAAATGCAAAGCACGCTCTTTTAATACCTGTAAGCATAGGTGTAAGAAAATGTTCCTCGATATGTTTCCCTGACCCTAAAAGCATCCCCGGTTCCGGCCCGATCACATCGGATACATTCTCAATGCCAGCGGACGCGACAGCCTCCCTGGCTATAGCCAATTTTAACGGTCCCGCATTTCCGCCACCGTATTCCACCGGTTGTGCAAGCCGAAAGTAGCCCGCATCTAAAGATTGGGCCCTAAGTTCATTGGAATCTATCGAAGACACGGATGACAAAAATTCCTTAAAGTCGCAACGAAAATTCTTCAGATCTTGGGAAATATTTTCAGGCATGCAGCCCTCGGTAGTAATTCGACAAGATGTTCATATGGTCAGGATACCTTTATAAGAGTCTTGCCAAAGTTTTCACCATTGAGCATTCCTATAAATGTTCTGGGAGCGTTCTGAAGGCCTTCTACCACATCCTCTCGATATTTTAATTCTCCTCGTCGAATCCAATATGCCATTCGCTGGCGTCCCTCTTCAAAACGATTCTGATACTTGGTAACCAAAAATCCTTCCATTTTGGATTGACTTCTAATGAGTAGTCCCATGTTTCTAGGTGCCATTTCCGGTTCAGGAAGGTTATATTGCGAAATCTGACCACAAACGGAAATTCTTGCCCCGGTGTTGATCCTATCCAAGACAGCGTCGGTCACTAAGCCGCCCACATTATCGAAGTAGACGTCTATTCCGACTGGGCAAGCTTCATCCAAGGCCTTCCTTATGTTCTCNGTTTTATAGTTAATTCCAACGTCGAACCCCAATTCATTTACAATATAGTCAACTTTTTCGTCAGACCCAGCCGTACCGATCACACTACATCCCATTATCCGAGCTATCTGGCCTACCACTTGACCGACTGCTCCTGAAGCCGCTGATACGACGACAGTATCGCCAGGCACAGGTTTACAAACATCGAGAAATCCAAAATACCCGGTTAAACCTGGCATCCCCAAAATTCCTATACTTGTTTGGATCGGCCCGAGATCTTCATCTACTTTTCTTATATCGCTCCCATCTGAAATAGCATACATCTGCCATCCCGTCCTACCCTCAACCACGTCACCCACATGATAACCAGGGACACGTGATTGTTGAACCTTGCCAACTGAACCTCCCACCATAACTTCGCCTATTTGCACAGGGTCCGCATATGATTGCTGGTCATTCATTCGACCCCGCATATACGGATCAAGGGAAAGCCACTCGGTTTTTATAAGAACCTCACCCTCTTCCGGCATTGGGATAGGAGACTCGACGATATCGAAGTCATCCTCCGTCGGATATCCAACAGGCCGCTTGGCAAGAAGAACTTTTAAGTTCACTTCACTATCCATTAAATGTCTCCTTCTTCCTAATTCAGGATCAGCATAAATTAAGGTAAAAGGTTGGTCAACAGAATGTTTCCATCGAGCGGTAAAGAGGTTTATTAAAATCCCTGAGTTATAATCTCAGCCTGATCTCTTCGGCATTGAGCTATATAAAGAAGGTTTTGATATTGAAGTCACTGGGAACACATTTACTACTTGATCTAGAGCATTGTGACCCAGAGATACTTGACGACCTTTCCCGGGTCAAGGTGCTATTAATGAAGGCCGCTCTAGATTGTGGGGCAACTGTGGTCGGGGAGACATTCTTTAAATTTGAGCCCCACGGAGTGACCGGGGTTGTATCGATAGCTGAATCGCATCTCTGTGTACATACATGGCCCGAGTATTCATACGCTTCCGTGGATATATTTTCGTGCGGACAAAGTTTTGACGTAGAGAAATCAGCTGATATTCTAATCAAAGGATTTTCCTGCAGTTCTCCGAGAATCAAGAGAATTAAAAGAGGACTAGAGGAATTCCGAATTGACAAGGAATGAATGACTGACTCAGAACTTTTTATCCAGAAAGATTTGCCTGTAAATTGGCACCAGGAATACATAACTCCTAACCTAATTCAGGCCGAAGAAATTCTGAGAATTTATTACGAGAAGCAAACCNAATACCAGCATGCCGTCATAATGGAAGGAGCTTGTTTCGGTAGATCTTTGGTACTTGATGGTAAGACTCAATCAACAGAGANAGACGAATTCATTTACCACGAGGCCTTAGTGCATCCAACTATGCTTTCTCATCCTTGCCCTAAGAGGATATTCATAGGTGGAGGCGGTGAAGGTGCGACAGCCAGGGAGGTGCTAAAACATAAGAGTGTAGAACGTGTGGTCATGGTAGACATCGACAAAGAGGTAGTCTCCGCCTGTCGAAAATATCTTCCAAATCATCATCAGGGATCTTTTGATGACGAAAGGATGGAGATCATTTTTGAGGACGCGTTNGAGTTTCTNTTATCTACCGACGAGCTTTTTGATGTCGCGATCATCGATGTGCCCGATCCCTTGGAATCAGGTCCTGCTCACAAAGTCTTTACGATGGAATTTTATCGAGTCCTTATTAAGCGACTTACATCAAGTGGAGTTATGGTTTCGCAATCAGGACCGACTGGCCCTGGCTTTTATGCAGAGTGCTTTACTGCTGTGGCAAATACGATCCGACACGCTTTCCCTGCTTTTGCTGCCCATCATGTCTTTGTACCAGCTTTCGCTTCCACTTGGGGTTTTACTCAAGGTTCCATGAATTCATCGGCATTTAACACATGTTCAAAAGATGTAAACACAAAACTGGCCCATCGGAATGTAGTGGGCCTGAAAATGTATGACGGAATAACCCATGANGGACTTTTCTCGCTACCTGTTTATCTAAGACGGGCCATCGACAATGAGACGCGCATCATCACCGAGTCAGAACCATTATTTGTATTTTAGAGAGATTCGGTCCGGGACAATTGCAATAGAACAAACGTGCTATACTATCCTCACTATAATTGACTAACAATGCCTACTGACAATGCCTAAAGATTCGTTCTCAGAACTCAATCCACCTCAAAAAAAAGCCGTTGAAACCATAGACGGTCCGCTTTTGATAATGGCAGGACCGGGAAGCGGTAANACACGGGTAATAACCAGCCGGATCGCCTATCTGATTAAGAATTGCGGAGTTAGCCCCCATCGAATTGCAGCGGTTACTTTCACAAATAAGGCCGCCAAGGAGATGCAAGCAAGACTTCAGTCATTATTAGGACATGGANTAAGAGGATTAACATCTGGAACATTCCATTCCTTTTGCGCTAGGACGTTACGAATAGATGGCGAGCTGGTTGGATTGGGCAGGGATTTTGTAATATTCGACGACGATGACCAGATAAACACTATCAAAAGAGGTATGAAGGAAACAGATATTGACCCGAAACGATTTTCACCTCGATCAATACTATCTGCAATATCAAATGCAAAAAGTCAATTACTCGGATTGCAGGGATTCGTAGCCAACAAGTCTAATTACTACGAGGAGATCGTCTCCAGAGTGTTTGAACGCTATGAGGAGATTCTTCAGCAAAGCAACGCAGCAGATTTCGATGACCTTTTGCTCAAAACACACACTCTTTTCGATACGGAACCGGAGGTATTGAAGAAATACCAAGAAAGATTCCTCTATCTGATGGTAGATGAGTTTCAGGATACCAATGTCGCACAATACAACATCGCAAAACAAATTGCGGAAAAACACAAGAACCTTTGTGTAGTAGGGGACCCTGACCAGTCGATTTACTCTTGGAGAAATGCAGACATTCGAAACATACTTAGTTTTCAAAGTGACTTCTCTCAGGCAGAAGTCATTTCGCTTGAAGAGAATTACAGATCCACCCAAACCATACTTGACGGTGCGAAGAATCTAATAGCTTCCAATAAGGAACGTGTTAACAAGGACCTGTGGACCAAGAACGTTAAAGGGTCTCCAATTACAGTTATGGAGGGATATAACGAGGAAGAAGAAGCACAACTTGTCGTTCGTGAGATAGGACGCTACGTTGACTCGGGAAACTACGTACTTGGAGATATTTCGGTTATGTACCGGGTGAATGCACAATCACGTGCTTTCGAAATGGCTTGTCAACGATATGGCGTACCCTATCAGGTCGTGGGTGGAATTAAGTTTTATCAAAGGAGGGAGGTAAAGGATCTAATTGCCTATCTCCGTTTAATTCTGAACCCCCATGACGATATTAGTCTAGCCAGGGTGATAAACGTACCAACACGAGGAATAGGGCAGAGGACCATGGACGAGCTCACTAGAATGTCCGCAACTCTTAATTTGCCAATATTCTCTATCATTGAGAATCTCTCCAATGGTCAGGCAAAGAATATTTCGATACCTATACAGNTGGGAGCACGGGCTATTAAAGCTGTNGAAGACTTCAAGAACCTAATCGACAANTTGCGAAACGAATCGGANAATCTGGANCTCATCGAGTTAATAGATTCTGTAATTACAAGAACTGGGTTTAGACGTCACTTAGAAAATGACGAACAATCGGAAGAAAGAATCGAGAATATCGGAGAATTCCGCAGCTCAGCCAGAGAATATGCACAGTCAAAAGGACAAGAAGCACTGATAGCTTTCATGGAAAGCATTGCTCTTGTATCCGATATCGATNGTATGGAGGAAAACCTTGATTTTATAACCCTCATAACTCTACATCAGGCAAAAGGACTNGAGTTTCCAGTTGTGTTCATCACAGGAATGGAAGANGGATTGTTACCTCATATCCGGTCCATCGATACTGGTGATCCTAGGGAATTAGAGGAAGAACGTCGATTATGTTATGTGGGTATGACTCGAGCCAAGGAACGCCTTCATCTGATACGGGCTTTCCGTAGGGGGTTCCGTGGCGGGTCTGAACCTTCGGCTCCTTCCCGTTTTCTATCTGAAATACCTAGAGAGCTAATAAATATTCCCGGGCAGACCGAAAACGAGGGCANCGAGACTTCGCCTCAAGATAATAAAATAAGACCCTTGACAAGCCCTTCGGTCAAAAATAGTACACAATCTTTCAAGCCTTCACGATCAGGAACGAGCGACTCCCTAGGTTCATCGTCACGCAAGAATCCGCCCACAGAACGTATGAGACTGCCAGGTTCAAAACATAGGCAAGCTCAGAGAGTGGTGCCAGTCAGAAGACGNAGGGTTGTCAATAAGATTATTGCTCCACATTCAAAACTATCGTTTAAAACCGGTGACAAGGTAAAACATACGAGCTTTGGAGAAGGAATCATCTTGAATTTTGAACCGTCAGGNGATGATGTACAGGTAACAGTAGCGTTTAAGGAATCAACCGGCGTTAAGAAGCTAATGGCTGGCATAGCCAAGCTAGAAAAACTTTAAAGACACTGGCCAGAATAATCCAGTATAGATATTCTTGACACCCGACAATTAATATCCCTAAACTTGGTNCNATAATCAGGTCTGGTGATTNATCAGTAACCTAATTTANNTGCGGCTATNGCCTGCANTGGAGGAATAANAGTGTCNGATTCAGAATCAGTAATCACACAGGAGATGAGGGACGCTATTGGTGTCGAATCAGATCCGGTAGTCAACGAAGTAGAAAGAGGAGCAATCATAAAGTTTGCCCAGGCAATAGGGGATGAGAGCCCCATCTATAATGACGAAGAAGTTGCGAGGGAAACAAGGTATGGAGGAATCGTTGCTCCCCCAACCTTCCTGAGATCGATGAGGGTAGG
>PAOO01000032.1 GCA_002708065.1 Chloroflexota bacterium | reverse complement strand
AACATTGAATGACTCTGACATGGTTATAGCATTCTTGTTCACAGCCAAACTAGCTTTTGGAGATACGGGCGCATCAGCGCCGGTTGGTCCAGCAGGACCTTGACCCCCAGGCGCACCTGCATTACCAGGGTTACCAGGATTGCCAGGCATGCCTGACTCACCTTGCGGTCCTTGCGGACCGGGCGCCCCTGCATTACCAGGGTTCCCTGGCAGTCCGGGATTGCCTGCAACACCTTCACAGGCTACAAGCGTAAATATAATTGCTGAGAAAACCAGGGCTGTGGAAATGCCCCGCAGGCTGAATAGCTTTCTCATTTGACCCCCTTCATAAATATTGGAGAATCCAGATTTCGGTTCCGTCTATCTAAAATGTTTGGGGCATACAAACCACAAACATATCGCTAATTTAATCAGCGTACGAACGGGGCCCATCATATTAATCCAATGAAGGTGATGTCAAGGACTTTACCTACCCACTTTAGGCACATAAACCCTGCATTTAAGAATACTCAAAGTGAGTACCCTCCCCCCACATACGCTACGCACAGAAAAGTGTAGAGGAATAGGAGAAAATTCGCAACATAAATCAGGCATTCTCCTGCTATAATTCCTACTGCTGTTACCGTCCTAGACGCGACAACTACTTGTCCGCATTACATAACTTTCTAAAATGATAAAGATTAATCAATATACATCTTCTTGGCTCTTAATATTAGCCTTCGCCGCTCTGGGATTACCTTCCTTTGCCATGGTTATAGGCGATGTCCACTTGGATCCAATATTGTCGGCAATGATTTTTGGACTTGGTATCGTCGGAGGTGCTTTCCTAATATCTTGGGCGGCAGAAGCAGCACAGGTTGATATTTCAGCCTCTTTTGCGATAGCAATCCTTGCACTCATTGCCATTCTCCCTGAGTATGCAGTGGAAGCGGTGCTAGCTTGGGAGGCGGGTCANTCCTACGTCCTCGCTNCTCANGGTGGCCANGTNTTTTCNGCAGGANCAGCTGTCACAGACGAGATGGAAAGGGTTGCCGCAAACGTAACTGGAGCAAATCGATTGNTGATAGGCCTGGGTTGGTCTGCAGTCATTCTCATTTTTTGGATAAAGAGGAGAANGACCCTAAACCTNTCAGGAACAATGGGCCTGGAACTTATTATGCTCAGCNTGGCGACAACAGTCACGTTCTTAATCTTTTTTATGCAACAGGTTCACATGATCGTAGNTGTCGCTCTGATCGCTATGTACTTTGTTTACCTGTGGATCAGCTCTACAAAAGAGGCCGAGGAACCAGAGTTGATGGGACCGTCTCTTATGATTGGTGAGCAAAGCAAGATACTTAGGAGAGCATTAGTTCTGGGTTTATTTTTGTATTCTGCTATCGTGATCATAGTAGCAGCCGAGCCATTTGTTCACTCTCTTGTTGAGTCGGGCAAGGGCCTCGGTATTGACGAATTCATTCTAATTCAATGGGTAGCACCTCTCGCATCGGAGTCTCCCGAGATAATCATCGCAGTTCTATTTAGCCTGAGGGCCAACCCTGTAGCCGGAATTACCACTCTCATTTCCGCCGAAGTCAACCAATTGACACTTTTAGTAGGGAGCATGGTTGGGATTTTCAGCCTTTCAGCTGGAGAACTTCTAAGCTTTCCCCTAAACCATATGCAATCCGTTGAATTCCTGCTTACTGCAGCCGTATCTCTATTAGCTTTAATTCTGGTCTTGCCAAGAGTTATAGGATGGAGGTCNGGAAGTATTCTCCTGATCCTGTTCATAGCTCATTTGCCATTTACAGGATCAGCGGATCGCTTATATTTCACTTATGGGTACTTATTACTCTCAGCCTTGATAGGGGGAATATACCTATATAAGTGGAAATTCGGATCTGGGTTCAGTTCATAAGGAAAAAGTAATTCCAAGAGACTGGTTTCAAATTAAGAACGAACTTTCGATCAACGGTTTTAGTNAATAAATAGAGATATAACCGGTTACTTTACCCCCGTAGCTCAGCGGATAGAGCTCTGGCCTCCGGAGCCAGGCGCGCGGGTTCGAGTCCCGCCGGGGGTACCAGCGGGTTCTTCCCCNCATATAACTAAAAATCCCAAAAACTGTTCGGGTTAAGATGACCACCTTTGAGGTTGGTTCGCCAGATTGGGCATACCTAACTCCTGGCATAGTTTAGGGTACAGGTCAGAATGAGCGCCCGGCCATTCCAAGTCGTCCACTTTTTCCGACACTGGAGCATTCAGACGTAACGTTGCCAGATCTTTATAAAGTGCCACGACCTCCCTATGCTCCTCAAGACTATTACTAAGTCCTGCGGCGCCCCTAACATTAACATCCCACAATCTATAGTCATTGGGGATAGCCTCTATCGACTCATATCTTTCAAGTAATGTAGAACTGGCCTTGGCACCCCACCTAGGAATTCCAGGGATTCCATCTGAATTATCACCCATCAGGCCCAAATAATCTGGGATAGACTTCGGTAAAACACCGAACTTTTCCAGCACACCTTTTTCATCCAGCACTACACCTTTCCTTCTGTCCAGACAAACAATTTTTTTCTCATAGACCACTTGTGACAGATCCTTATCGGGTGAGCAAATAATTACTTGATCTACTTCCAAGTTTCTGGAATATTTAACAGCGGCCGATCCTATGGCATCGTCAGCTTCGTATTCTCTCATTGGCCAATACACTATGCCGAGAGCCCCAACTGCTCTTTCAGCTAACGGAAACTGCATCTTAAGCTCTTCCGGGGTATCCGAGCCGTCTTTATATGCCGGGAATAACTCATTCCGGAAAGACTTCACCTCACTATCAAAGGCTACTGCAATATGAGTCACCTTCCTCTCACGAATAAGAGCTAATAGCGATTGAATCAGTCCCCGCACAGCAGATACGTGCATGCCATCAGGGGCAAGGCGGGGAGGTTGTCCAAAATGTGACCGGAATAATTCATAAGTGCCGTCAACTATATATACCTTCAAATTAACAACACTTCATAATTGTTCGATGCAAACACTTCTCCTAAAACCAATTATTCTTATCTACTACGTTGATTAGTTTCTCGCCATTTGCAAATCTCTTACAGTTGTCTATAAAAAGCTCTGTCCTACGTTCCGGTAGGTATGGTCCTTCTCCTGCTACGTGGGGTGTTATTAAGATGCCGGGAGCCTTCCACAGTGGGTGATCTTCAGGAAGGGGTTCTATCTCAAACACATCCAAGCCTGCCCCAGCCAGATGTCCGCTCCTTAATGCACTATCCAAGTCGTCTAGAACAACCGTGGCACCACGCCCGATGTTTATAAAGAAAGCTCCTTCCTTCATCTGGTCAAAAAAATTGTGGTCAAAATAGCCCCCGGTATTTGGGGTTTCTGGAACTGTAGAAACAACAAAGTCAGCCCTGGGAATCAGCAAGCCTATATCATTCGGATGGTGCAATTCATCCACGCCAACAGGTCTCTTTTCTATACGCGGGTCGGTGGCAAGAACTGTCATGCCGAATGATTTACACAATCGGGCTGTTTCCCCGCCAATTCCTCCAACTCCAACAATGAGCACAGTTGAATCCGGAAGATGCTTGACTCGGTAGGCTGGCCTGTGCCATTTCCGATCCAGCTGATGAGGAACATAATTATTCAGCCCTCGAGCGAAGGCAAGCATAAAAGCGAGAATGTGGGTGCTGATGTGATCATTATATATTTCCCTTGTATTAGTAACTACTACATCACTGTTAACAAGATCGTCGTGATACCACCCGGATGGAGGTCCTGCTTGAGGACAGGCAACCCATCTCAATCTCTCGCCGCGGACGAAAATTTCGGAGCTTATATTTCCAAATGCAGCGTCGGCGCTGCTAATAGCTTCGATTGCCTCGTCCTCAGAAGTTACCAAATCTATTTCGATACCTGGAATTTCCATCTCTAACCGATCACGCCATTTGAAAAGGCTATGTTCAGGATGGCCGTCAGGTGCGTAAAGAAGAAGCTTAAAACTCACAGGGGTTTCCCTCTACATTAACCAGTTTTTAGGAAAATAAAAGACTCCTTTATCTAGCAGGGCGCTATGTTAGCACTAAAGAACCTTAGGCAGAATTCTCTGATTCGTCTTACCTTGTTCGAGGGTTCAGGACATCGTTTAATGCATCCCCTAGTAGATTCCAGCATAGAACCAANGACCAGGCGATAAATCCGGGAGCGAGCAACATCCATGGCACAACTCTCAAAGCACTTATACTGCCCGCTTCAAGCAGCATAGTACCCAAGCTGGGGCGCGGAGGTTGTATGCCAAGACCAAGCCAACTCAATATTATCTCCGTTCCTACCAAAGTTCCCATTCCCATCGATATGGTTACAACAATGGGTCCTATTGCATTAGGTAAAAGATGCACAAAAAGAACCCTGACCGTTGAAGCACCAGTGGCACGGGCAGCCTCTACATATTGTGTTTCCTTCAATACTAGNACTTGGCCACGNACCAACCGGGCCATTCCTATCCAGCTAAACGANACCAGTGCGAGAGANACCACAAAATANTCTGCTATTCCTGTTTTNACTATNCCATCTAGAAACGTNTTGTCCTCAACCCATCGAACCCATTCTANAATNCGCATTCGAATCGTTGCAGCTAGGAGTATTACCANTAGGATGTCAGGGAACGAGGCAAANATTTCCCCTGTCCGCATTATTAGTGAATCTGTGCGCCCNCTGAAATAACCCGAAATTAGGCCTAGCGANACACCAATTACCAGACCNCCTGTCGCCATCGTTACCAGGGTAATTACTACTGTATTNTGAATTCCCCATAGAACCCTGGTNAGGACGTCTCTGCCTTTCAAATCCGTCCCTGCCCAGTGCTCNAAACTAGGAGGTTGTCTTATGGCNGTGTAATCCTGATCGTTGTATCCATATGGGGAAATCCATGGAGCTGTAATCCCAAGAAAGTATATTAGAAGAATCACAACNAGACAGAAGAGTCCCAGTTTCTTTCTCCAAAGGCGAGACATCGCCCTTGANAGGTGTCCNCCTTCGTGGCCAGTAGGTAGACTTTCCGTCAATCTAAGTCAACCTGATTCTGGGATCTATCATAGTATAAGCAAGNTCTGCCAGAAGNTTTGCCAGAACAAATGCCATAGACAAGATCAGGGTAAAAGCCATAATCACCGGATAATCTCGATTAAAGATCGACTGAATAGCGAAGTCGCCAACGCCGGGAATTCCCAATAGCCTCTCTGTTATAAATCCGGTAGTTAACATACCTGCAAGCGAGAAAGACAGAACTGTTATTATTGGGATCAGGGCATTCCTCAAAATATGCCGGTGATCGATGNTTCNCGGATGAATCCCTTTGGATGTCGCCGTCCTGATATAATCCTGACCCATTACATCCAAAGTGCTTGCCCTCATGAGCCGTGCCAACCCAGCTACTCCTGGTATTCCCATCGTAATTGCTGGAACAATTATTCTTGCGTCAAATAAACCACCCCATCCTGAACAGGGAACCCATTGCAGTTTTAGGCAAAGCGTCCACAGAACCAAGGGTATGCTTACCATAATAGGAATCGACATGAGTACAAGGCTCAGACTTACAACTGCAGGATCCAGCCAAGAACCTTGTCGGTGGGATATCCAAAAACCTAAAGGGAGACCTATAGATAGACTTACTATCATCGCCGCAAGATTTACTTGAAAAGATACCCACATCTTCGAGATTAGTAGTGAACTTACTGATCTACCTCGGTACCTAAGGCTCTCTCCAAAATCTCCATGTACAGCCCCCCACATATAGTCGACGTACTGAACAATTACTGGTCTATCCAATCCCAATGTTGACCGAATTCTCGAGGCCGCTACTTCATCGTATTTCGCCCCCATCATAACCTGCACTGGNTCGCCAGGGCCGTANGTTCCCAAAGCGAAGGTAATCGCTGACACCCCCGTAAGCAAAAAGGGCAACCATAGGATGCGTCTAAATACATATTTCCACATTACGGAAACCCCTAAGTTCGTAAAAGNGAAGGATTCAACTTCAATGGAGAAGAAGCCCTTCCATTGACCTATTTCAAGCTATTAAATTTAAGCTAAANCCTCAATGGAGTCTGAGGTCAATCCTCTATNTAAACGTGCCTCATTTTNGGAACAATCATGGGAGTGATAGTGTATCCCTTTACATAAGGTTTGATTAAAACATGCCTTTCGCCAGCAAACCAGAGAGGGAGCCATGGAGCATCATTAACAATTAGCTCCTCTGCTTCTCGGTAAAGATTCATACGCCTCACGACGTCAACTTCAACTCTAGCCTCCTCTAGCAAAGAATCTACCTTCACGTTGGAGAATGCTCCATTATTATTGTCGCTCTCCGTATGGAACAATATGTCTAGAAAGTCTTGAGGGTCAGGGTAATCAGCCTCCCAGCCCAATCCNCCGTATGCTTGAAATTTTTGACGGTCTAAATCCCGTAGGTATGTCGCCCATTCAACTTGCTGAATCTCAACTTCTACNCCNAGATTCTCCTTCCACATATTGATTATTACCTCTAAGTCGAGGTTGGGAGTACCTCCAGTACCTGGGATAGTTATAACGATTCTCGGNCGCATGTCGGGGTCTCCATATCTAGACTCAGAGAGCAANTTTTTTGCAAGNACNGGGTCATATCTAAGACCCTCCAAATCATCCGAGTGTCCGGGAAATCCCGGAGGGAGAATACNGTAGGCTGGTACTACAAGATCAGCCAGAACTTCTTTGGCAATGAGTTCTTTATCCACAGCATGATTNANAGCCCGTCGNAAACTACGATCATCAAACGGAGGTTGTTCAACATTAAAACCGATATAGGAAATCGAGAAACTAGGATTCGCCACTACTAGGTCTGAGTGAAGCGAGTCATTGGGATCCTTTATTCGTTCCAGATCNAACAAACTGATTCCAGTTAGATCTATTTCATCATTTTCATACATTGCCATCGATGACCCGCCAGCAAGATTCATCTGTATCTTCTTCAGCTTGGCTGACTCTAAATGGTAATCATCGTGACGTTCGAGTATCAGTCTTTCTCCAATCTTATACTCGACCATCTTAAAAGGACCTGAGCCATTAGGTTTGTCAGTCCAAGTTCTACCGCCTGCCTCTACGTTCTCTCTATCCACAACAAAAGCGGTAGGGTATGTCAGCTTCTGAAGAAAATAAGCTTTGGGAGCATCGATCTGAATTTGTATAGTCTTATCATCGATAACCTTTATGCCGCTAATTGAAGCAGAGTTACCATCAAGAACCTCACTTACACCTACAATATCGCCAAGATACGTCTCTGCAACAGGAGACGCAGTATCCGGACTGGCCGCCCGTTCTAGGGACCACTTAAAATCTTGCGCCGTTACCGGTTTCCCATTGTGAAACACAGCATTATCTCTGATCTTGAATGTGTAAGTNTGAGCGTCACTAGAAATTTCCCAGCTTTCNGCTAGATCAGCAACCAAGTTAAGAGATGTGTCGAAAGATACTAAACCTCCAAATATTTCTACTACGATTCCAGCAGATGTGGTATCAGACGTGAGGTGAGGATCTAAAGTTGGGGGGTCAGCCCAAAGCCTGTTGAAAGTACCACCATATTTCATTTCTCCAGTCGTAGAAGGCGTTTGAACCGCAGTATCGGCGAGTGTCACAGGGCCAGACTTTGCTGATGTAGATGTCTCCGTCACAGGAGATACAGCAGTTGACTCGACTTTAAGCTGGCTTTCAGTTGTCTGACTGGGACTTCCACACGCCACTACTGATAACAACAGACTGGTTGCAACAATAAAGGTACTCATCTTAATTAGTATTCTGTGAAAGTTATTCATAATCCTTTGATTCGCTCAAATTGATTGAGAATTGTGGTTTTTTTCTTTATTAATCTTACCTTCCAACTTGAGAGGTCAAATAAGCAGTGATGAACTCATCTATATCACCATCTAGAACTCTATCGGTGCCTGAAGTCTCAACCCCTGTTCTGTGGTCTTTTACCATCTGATAAGGATGAAGAACATAGCTCCTTATCTGATTTCCCCACTCTGCAGAAATATGATCTCCTTTAAGTTCTGCCATTTTTTTCTCTTTCTTCTGGCGTTCCAACTCAACTAACCTAGCGGTCAAAATACGCATAGCAATCTCACGATTTTGGTGCTGGGAACGTTCGTTTTGACAAGTAACCACCGTGTTGGTCGGAATATGAGTGATGCGGACAGCAGTGGAATTTTTTTGAACGCTTTGGCCACCATGTCCACCCGCTCTAAAAACATCAACTCGTAGATCGTCTGGGTTTATCTGAACATCAACACCTTCTTCCACCTTGGGTAAGATCTCCGCCAAAGCGAAGGAGGTATGTCGAGCGTGATCATTATCGAAAGGAGAAATACGAACCAATCTGTGAACGCCTTTCTCGGCTTTGAGATGACCATAGGCATAATCTCCAGATACTTGGATCACAGCACTCTTTATACCGGCCTCTTCACCCGATGAAGTATCCAATACCTCACTCTTAAATCCTTTCCTCTCAGACCATCTAATATACATTCGCATTAACATAGATGCCCAATCCTGAGAATCGACACCTCCAGCTCCGGCATGCAATGCAAGAATAGCGTCACGTTGATCATATTTTCCAGAAAGCGTGAGCTGAAACTCCAATTCTCCGAGCTTGGTCCTGATATCTTCCGATTCTCCTAAGATACCAGTGAGCATTTCTCGATCACCGTCTATAATCGCAAGGTCCAACAATTCGCAGGCTGAGTCAGATTGCTCGTATAGACCTTTCCACTCTGCAACTTGTGTATTGAGCGCTGCCAACGTTTTCATTTTCTGTTGCGCGATTGATGCCGAATTCCAAAATCCAGGATCGGAAGCCTCAAGTTCAAGGGCAACAATGTCTTTTTCCTTGGAATCGAGGTCAAAGACGCACCATTATATGAGTGATTCTTTGTTTCAATTCTTCTAGTGAACCCTTTAAATCTTGCATAATTTTTCCCTTGGTAACTGCTAAAACGAAAGCGTCGGAGAACAGGTTATGAGTTAAAGACGTCTGAAATTATATCAATCATAGACTCTTCTACGATGAACCTACCAAGTACAGGTCCTATAAAGTCCCAGAGATTGTAGAATTGAGAACGTAATAAAGGGGGTGAAGTAAATGCTGGATTTATTGATACATGGTGGGACCATCATTGATGGAACAGGTAACCCAGGATACGCTGGATCGATAGCTGTGCAAGGTGACAGAATCAAGATTTTACGTGGCGACGTGTCATTCGTGGAATCCAAGAGAGAAATAAACGCATCAGGTAGGATCGTTTGTCCTGGATTTATAGATATGCACGCACATTCAGGGTTGGTTATGCTCTCACAGCCTGAACATGAGCCAAAGGTTCGTCAGGGCATAACAACTGAGTTAATTGGAGTGGATGGGAACTCATATGCTCCTTTCAGAAACCATGAAGACTTTTTGCGATTCGTCGAGATCAACTCGGGGCTTGATGGAAATCCTCCTTTGCATGATAGATGGTCAACGGTTGAACAGTATCTCAACTTATTTGACAGGAAAGCTTCAGTCAATATTGCCTACCTCCTAGGTAACTCACCGATAAGAATTGACGCAATCGGGTGGAATAACACTCCTGCTACCGCCAAAGACATTGCGAATATGAAGGCCATGATCAGGGAGTCAATGGAGGAAGGAGCGTTCGGTATGTCTACCGGCCTGGATTATCCTCCCGGTGGTTATGCCTCGACAGATGAGCTAGTCGAATTATCAGAGCAAGTGAGGGATCTTGGTGGAATTTATCACACTCACGTTAGGTACAGGCTGGGAGATCGATTTCTCGATCCTTTCAGGGAAGCNGTTGAAATCGGTGAACGAAGTGGTGTCCCAGTCCATATCACTCATTTTTATCAATCAGCTCCTCTCAGGGGGGGAGGTAACCGTCTCCTAGAATTTGTCGAGTCTGCCGCAGAAAGAGGCCAGGACGTCACATTTGATAGTTATCCATATGTTTACGGAAGTACCCGANTATTNATCGTCTTCCCAGATTGGGCNCACGACGGCGGACCAGAGGGACTTCGTAATGTCTTGGGATCAGAAAAGTGCCGAGATAGACTCAGAAANGAGGTTGTGCCTAGAGCAACATCCTGGCACGAAATGTGGCTCACATATTTTAAAAGACCCGAAAATCATCAGTTTGAAGGCAAATCGGTTGCCCAAGTGTCGGAAATGTTNNACAAGCACCCGGTGGACGCTCTTTGCGACTTATTACTGNCTGAGGACCTTCAAGTATGTTATGTGGCAATGGGATTAAATCCAAATACTCTGCCTGCCTTCGTATCACATCCTCTTTCCATGGTCGGAAGCGATGCGGTTCTTTTGGGAGATTTTCCAAGTCCAAGAACTTACGGTTGCTTCCCCGTGATACTGGCTGAGTATGTCAGGGAAGAGAGACAGATGTCACTTCCAACCGCCATTCGTAAAATGACTTCATTTCCCGCTCAAAGACTCGGATTATCNGAAAGAGGTGTTTTACGTGACGGNATGAAAGCAGACATTACGATCTTTGACCCCGAAACTGTATCCGCTCCAGCGACAAGAACTGAACCTAAACAATTCCCTATTGGAATCGAGTTCGTGATCGTCAACGGCGAAATTGTCATTAGCGAGGGAACCCACACAGGGGCCTTACCCGGGAGAGCACTAAGAAAGAATGACTAAAAACTGTCCTGTCTAGCTGGGAAGTAATTGTTGGCTAGAGGCTGCGAAAGAGTCGACTTTACTGCCGCTATATAGCATTGGGATGGTCTCTACTTTTGACCAAAGTTCAGCTTGGTCAGCGTAGTGAGGGCTCCCTGGGTGTCCAGACGAGCCGAGGGGAACTATCCACCTTGAATTGTTCCAGTCCGATGTATCAAAAACGTACCNTGCCACAGACGTTCCCGTAATTACAAAGGGATTGTTATGTGCATAACTGCCAGCCTGTGGCGTATCGCCGTCACCTCCCATTGGCATAGGAGGAGGATTCAAAAACTCAGCTAGCTCAGGATAAACCTTTGACAGGGGATGCACTGGATTCGTGCAATGGACATTGCCCCATTTCCAACAGTCCATATCCTCACCAANCATAGCCATTAGAAGTTCGACCCCGTCCTCTAAAGCTCTAGCCACTACACTCTCCCAAGATTCGCCATCCGGAAGCAAACTCTCATCATTATTTCCGACCTGAGTCACTAAATGAGAAGCAAGTTGACTGACATGACGAGGTGCACCTCTTCCCCCCGCCACCAGCGCTTCNTCGGCGAGTGGGCCGAGAAGATTACCAAGAACTCGCTCATGCAATTTAAGCCTAAATGCAGAATAAACTGTTGCNGCAATAGAATCCGGATCCATTGAACCATTCCACTTTCTTAAAATGTCTTGAGCGGCCGTTGCNGCTGCCGACGAAACATGGACCTTGCCAATCGTGGGCAAATAAGACAGCGCTGGAATAGAAACTCTCTCGGAATGGATTTTTAACATATCCTCTACNGATGCGTCTTTCAGGGTTTCGATTCTATTAACGATCCTCTTTGCACGGTACTCTGGAGCAAATTCAAGGGCTATGTAGTGTGGGTAGTCCGAGTCAACAATACGATTATTTGCTGTAACAATATATCCGTTATCTGGGTTGGTTANNCGTGCTAACTGATCAAATGGGATGTTCCCGAGCCATTCATGTTCACCTGTCCAACCTGGAACGGGAAGCCATGCGTTAGCCATGGAACGTATGGGAACTTTTCCTCGATTCAAGTACCTGATATCACCATGAACATCCGCAAACACGTAGTTGTTACATGGATCCACCCATTCTTTCATCGCTGATTCTGCATCATCTATGGAATTTGATGTCATCTGTGGAATTAGGGAATTAAATCCTTGGTTCGGTGCCTCTGTAGACGTATATTTAAAGGCNAGTCCCATCCTACCGTCTTTGCTCTCACCGATTATNGGACCATGCCGAGTAACTCGGACTTCAACTGTCTCATCTTCGGCTCCCGCTACTTCGATGGTCTCACGTTTTATTTCTGCTCCGAGCTTATCTCCCTTCCATTCATAAACAGATAANTTATCCTCATCAAATTTCTCGATGAAGAGATCTTGATAATCGGCTCCAGCATGAGTTACACACCATGCAACATGTCGGTTGTGGCCGAAGTGGGGAAATCCCGGNCACCCCGGAAAAGAGAGGCCGATAACATCGAAGTCTGGGCACGATACTTGGTTTTGGTAGTAACAGTTGGGGGTGTCCAACCCTCGATGGGGATCTCCTGCGAGAATAGGTTTCCCAGTAANNGTCTTACTGCCGTGCAGGGCCCAGCTGTTACTGCCGGCGTCCGGGGACTCTTTAAGCCATTTAATCGAATCCGTTCCTTGCTTGAAGTGTTCTATCCCATCTAGAAAGTCTCCAGAATATTGTGCCAAAGGAGGCGTTACCAATAAATGCCCAGGCTGGTAACCAAGGAGCAATTCTGACGCCCTTTCAGAACCCAGCTCATTCACTAGTTGAGCCCTCCAGAGTTTCCCCTCAAATACACCCATCATAATGTGTCGGACTTTGTATACTGCCATGCAATCTTCGGGCAACCATGGCTCCGGATTACTTTCAACTATGGAGTATTCAATGGGTAAATTCTCAGTACTTTCTATAAAAGCGTTAACACCAGATGCATACGCNTCAAACATTTCACGAGTTTCTCGTTTCAGGTTCTTGTAATCGGAAAAAACGCTAGTTCTAATCTGAAATCTCCTCATCATACGATCACTTTCGATTCCCGAAGAACCCGCGAACTTCGACCATTTACCATAGGCCTGTCTACGATCAAAATCCATATGCCATAGCCTATCTTGGGCTGTCGCAAACCCTTGCCCAAAGAAAGCGTCTTGAACATGATCAGCTCGGACATGCGGAATGCCGTGTACATCCCTGAGAATTGTGACTCGACCTCTTAAACCGGACACGGTTAACGAAGATTTTGTATCTGGAAGGGCCGATTTGATATCCGAGTTTGAAACCGATTTTTCAGTCATTTCTAATTTCCTTCACCTAGATTAACCATTAATGCTACGTATTTACCGGAGTGGAGCACAAGTTTGTTATCAGTTAAAGCTCACAGGGTCTATGTCGATAAACCAGCCTCTTGGCATTTTTCCCTTTCCTTCGTTGTTCACAGTAAAATATGCTTTATCTAGGAGAGATCTTGGATTAGGCCCCCGCAAGATAATTTGCCAGCGGTAGCTACCGCGTACCCTCGATGGAAAGGCCGGAGTCGGTCCAATTACGTCAGTATCGGAAAGTCCCCATCTTGATTGTTGGTTCAAAATCGTTGCGGAAAGATTTTTTGCTTCCTGTTCAGCTATCACTTTATTAGTATGCTGATACACAAGCCTAATTAACTTACTGTAGGGTGGGTATGCGTACACTCTTCTGTAACTCAACTCAGTCTCAAAAAACGACAGATAGTCCTGTTTTGCAGCAGCAATGATCGCATAATGGTCCGGCTGGTAAGTCTGTATTATTACTCTTCCAGGATACTCTCCCCTGCCTGCTCTTCCCGCCACCTGACATAAAACTTGAAACGCCCGCTCTCCAGCTCTGAAGTCAGGAATTCCTAGCCCAGTATCAGCTGAGACCACGCCCACCAATGTAACTCCTGGCAAGTGATGACCCTTCGCAATTAGCTGTGTTCCAACAAGTATCTGAGAAGATCCTGATCGGAAGGTTTTGAGAATATTTTCATACTGTGCTGTATTTGTAGCTGCGTCACGATCCCATCTTATTACGTTAACTTCTGGGAACAATTCACGAATTCTATCTGTTACAGCCTGAGTACCAATTCCATATTTCCCNAGTGAGGCCGATTTACACGAAGGGCATTCAGAAAATAGGCGCCNGCGCCGGCCGCAATAATGGCATGCCAGTCTTTGATCANCANTATGGTANGTGAGCGCTATATCACAGCTCCTGCATTGGAGTACATGCCCGCATGAACGACATTGACTGAACGAAGAAGTTCCTCTTCTATTCAGAAAGAGGATAATCTGCTCACCTCGAGTAATAGTCTCAGCGATGGCGGAATGAAGGGAATCACTAAATATATCCCGATTCCCCTTTCGCAGTTCTTCACGCATATCAACTACTTTAACTGAAGCCAAGTCACCCATCGCTTCACTGTGTTNCAATCTGGCCTCAGGTAAGAATCTTTCAGTCAATTCGGCAAAACGGTATCTTTCTCTCCTGGCTCTTAGATACGACTCTATATCTGGTGAAGCAGATCCTAGGATAACTGCGGCCCTTGTTATCCCGGCCAACTGCATTGACACATCACGAGCGTGATACTTGGGATTGGATTCATTTTGCTTGTACGTCCACTCATGTTCTTCATCTATCACAACAAGTCCAAGATCGGGTTGAGGTGCAAACACTGCTCCTCTTGAACCTATTACAACGCCATACTCTCCGCCACGGATCTTCCACCATTGATCGAATCTTTCTCCCAGGGAGAGCCCGCTATGCATAACAGCGATCTCTCCTGGAAACCGGGATGCGAATCTCTCGATGGTCTGAGGCGTGAGAGCAATCTCGGGAACGAGAACAAGCGCCTTTTTCCCTTGCTCCAAACAATGCTGAACGGAATCTAAATAAACCTCCGTTTTTCCACTTCCTGTCACTCCATAAAGTAGTATGGCTCTCGGATTGATGTCAGGTTTGTCCAACATCTCAACTATAGCTCTCAAAGACGACTTTTGTTCATGGGTAAGTTTGACGGGCAATGCTGTTTTATAGGTTCGACCTTCAAGAGGTTCTCTAAATAGCCGCTCTCTCCGTTGNTCAATAAATCCCTTATCTAGGGCAGCTTTAACCACTGTTGAGCCGAATTTATTCCGGGCTTCCACCATCGTAGAAGGAGCTTTGTCAGAATCGAGGGAAGCGACTAACTCTTTCTGCTTAAAAGATCTGCCGAAGGANTTATTTTTCAGTGTTTGAATCCCTAACTTAGTGGCTAACGGGACATATGAGAAACGAGGCCTAACAGGGGATTTCTGCAATACGGTTTCCCTATCCAGTAACCTGAGATCGACTAACTTTCTCACAGCAGATCGAGCATTCTGTCCGAATCGTAATATAAGCCGGTCAAGTCGGACTCCTTCAGCAGAGGATACGTGCTCGAAAATATCTTGTTGGAAGTCGCTTAATCTGGATTCTATAGTCGGGCATAACTCGGTTGCTCTATTCCGGGAAGATAACCAAGTGAAATTACGAGTTCTTCCTCCTGGTGGAATCATTAAAGCCGCTGCCTCGAATAGCGTGCACATATAATGCTCACTAATCCAACGTGCTAATGATAATCTCGTCTCATCAAGAAAAGGTTGTTCGTCTGTCAGGTCCAATACATCACGCGTATTTTCCACACTGGCAACGTCANCGACAGAAAAAACTATCCCTTGCAGAATTTGTTGACCAAACGGTACAAGTACAGAGTGCCCTTCCGATAAAGATAAGTCCCTAGGCACAGAATAGCTGAATGTACGACTGTGTCCAGTGGGGGAGTTTACCGCTATCTCTGCAAATTCCAATGACTTCGCTCGACCGAATTCGTAGCGCGACTTGTATCAAGATACGCTGAATAAACACTTGGAGCCTGGCAAGTTAGCATCTCGAGAAGCAAAATTTCTCTCGACGCGAGAATTANGTTCTTCGGTCCTCTTTGATCCGAGCAGCCCTGCCAGACCTGCCCCGAAGGTAATACAAACGGGCTCTCCGTACCTTACCTCGGCGGGACACTTTTACGGATTCGACGTTAGGGGAGCACACTAAGAATGTTCTTTCAACTCCAACCTGATTGGAAATTCTACGAACCGTAAAGGTTTCTCCTTGNCCGTTACCCCGTCGCCTAATCACAACACCTTCGTAACCTTGTGTTCTAACCCTTTCCCCCTCAACCACTCTTACATTAACCCTCACTGTGTCACCAGGACCAAAGTCCTCTATGTTGGGATTTTTTTCTACTTGTATAAGGTTGTGGGCATCCATAATACGATCGTCCGGTATTTATCTAGTCTCTCTGACAATTATTTCAGTTAAATATTAAGAGACCATTTTAACGTAACCAACCTGACTAAGACAATACGTCCTATGCTCAAAGCTGGTAATGTGAATAGATGGTCCAATAGGAATGGTAAGTTTTCCGGAACGAGAAATGGATAGAATCCCGTTCNATTTTCGCCTTTTTCTTCTTCTGTGCCGAATGAGGACAATACTTCTTCTTTGTTTTGGTAAGATAAACTGTGTAATCTTAGAATGGTCAACAAAAGACCAATTCATTCGGGGGTGGCTTTCATGCCGTTCAGATTCGGGCCAATGGAGCTGATAATAGTCCTCGTGGTGGTGTTGATCATATTCGGGGTTGGAAGACTTCCTGAGATCGGCGGAGCTATGGGCAAAGCTATTAAAGAGTTTCGTACGACCCAGAAGAACGAATTAGATAGTTCCGACGAAGAAAATGAGGTTAACGGAAGCAGGAAAAGTTAGCCTAGCGCATTCGGTATAGTTTCCTGTGCGGGAGCTGCATATTCTAGCCTGGGTCGCCTGAAATCTTCTGTAGTTAACTATTGCGTCCCCTCATACGGGCCCCCACTTTTGAGAGCAGCACACCCACTTCATAAAGCACGATGATTGGACCTGCTACGAAAGCCTGATTTATCGGGTCTAGAGTGGGTGTGATAATAGCACCCAGAACAAATGCGATAACAATAGCCCAGCGTCTATTCCTTGCAAGAAACTCCGGGCTCACAACTCCGATTCTCGATAAGAAAAAAAGGATGATAGGCAGTTCAAATACGATCCCCATCCAAAAAAGCAATGACAGCATTAAGTTTATATAGTTCCCGATTCTAATCATCGGAGTTGCAACATTGCTGCCGAAAGTAAGAAGAAATTTCACGGCAGGCGGAAATAGCATGAAGTATCCAAAAGCGGAACCTGCCAGAAAAACGAGTATGGTAATCGGCATCAGGGAGTAAAGGTACCGCTTTTCTGTTGGATTCAAACCTGGAGCAGAGAACATTACCATTTGCCAAAGTAGAAAAGGGAGTGACCCGAAAACTCCAACAAACAGGGAGGCTTTCATAGCAATCCCTATGAACTCAGTTAATTCAGTGTACACAGGTTTATTTTGGGGCAATTCTGTAAAGTTTCCTGCTGGTGCCATGAGAACCTGAAGTATCTGCTGGTGAAAAATGAAAGAGATTACAGTCGCTAAAAAAACCACGACAGCAGACCAGGTTAGTCTTCTCCTTAGTTCTGTTAAATGGACACTTAGGGTTTGACGCTCCATTACTTAGCTTTACTTTCACCTGTAGTTTTATCTACCTGGTCTGTGTGACCATCATCCACGGTCTCGTCAGCCGATGAACGCTCGCCCAATTCAGAAGGAACAGTTCCTGATCGATTAAAGGGGATAGGAGCGTCTACACTTGAAGGGCCTACAACATTTAATTGATCTTGAGAATTTTCTTCGCCTGCAAGACGATGACCCTCATTAAACTCGTCTATTATCAGAGATCCTTCGTAGGGATTTTTTTTTGCTTCAGGTTCCAAATCTTCTAGCTCCACACGCGGAATCTCCTGANCTATACGGCGCATTTGNCCAACTGCTTTTCCGAGCATTCGTGAAGCTTCAATCATCTTTTGAGGGCCAAGTAATATAAAAGAAACTAGGAGAATCACTAGAATCTCCATAGTACCCATTCCCATCATAGCGATTTACCTGATTCGTCCAAATCCTTTGCATCACAAGACGAAATTTCGAAATTTCTTGAGTCAGGTCCAGAGCCGCAGGGAATCTGTTGCATGTCGAAACCGATTTCTGCTAACTGCAATGACAGAATACAAAGCGGTAAACCAACTACTGAAGTGTAACAACCATAGAGCCTACTCACAGGGTCAAAGCCTTTGTGTTGAATCGCGTAGGCCCCCGCCTTATCCATAGCATCACCAGTAGCGATGTATTCACTAATCTCTAAATTTGAGTAATTCCTCATAGTCACTGATATTGCAGAATTTTTGGTCAGGACTTTATTCATGTCAGGAGAAACCAAAGTTACAGAGGTAATCACTTGGTGGGTTTTTCCTCTGAGAAACCTCAACATTGACTCTGCTTCTAACACATCTGAAGGCTTCCCGAGTATAGCGCCTCCCATTGTAACTGCAGTGTCTGAACCAATCACTAACCTATTGTTTCCTACAGCCGTCGCTGTAGAAANCGCTTTNAGCCTAGACATCCTATCAACATAACGAGCCGGATCTTCATTAGAATACGGCAATTCCTCTACCCCGGAAGGTGTGCAACTTTCAAAGGGTATCCTTAGTCTGGCAACAAGCTCCCNTCTCCTCGGTGATGTGGAGGCTAGTAGTATGGTAGATGGTGGTCTGTAAAAGGCCATGGTGAGCTGGTATTGTTCTTGGCCTAAGATTCTAAACTATAAACTGAAGCTAGGATTGCAATTAGAAAATTAACCTGCGAAATGTAAACTCGCCACACATTCAATGTGGTACGTCTGAGGAAACATGTCGATAGGTTGCGCGACTTCAACTCGATAACCACCTCGTACAAGGATGTCCAAATCCCTTGCTAAGCTTGACGGGTCACAGGAAACATAAGCAATTTTGGCAGGTTGAGATTTCATCACTGCGTCTAAGGCATCGGGGTGACAACCGACCCTAGGAGGATCTAGTATTAGGGCATCGACCGAATCATTCAGATCCATTAGAACTTCTTCTGATTTTCCCAAAATGTACTCAATGTTTCCTATGTCCGAAGTACCGATTCTTGCATCCTCAACAGCTGACACCGATTCTTCAATAGCGATTACTTTTTTTGATCGAGGGGCTAGAATCGACGCAAATGTGCCTACTCCAGCATATGCATCAACTAGGGTCTCTCTCCCACTTAACTGCAGGTAGTCTCCTACTAAATCAATCATCTGTTCCGCTTGAAGAGTGTTTACCTGAAAGAATGATGGAGAAGCCACCCTAAACTCCCTGCCTTTCATCTTCTCTATGTACCATCTTTGACCTGTATCAAAAGGTATGTCTGGATTCAGAAGCGTTGGCTGTATTAAACGATCCCCCGTAGAGAACCCTACTCGCACTGAAACATTCGTAGTCTCCTCGGCTCTATCCTGGAGGCCATTCAGTGCCTCGTTTATATCGGGAGCCATTAACAAGCATTTATCGATTCTTACAAATCGGCGAGTAATTCGGTTTGAAAATCCAAGTTGCCCTCCGAATCTAACGGTGAATCGGGCATGATTACGATAAAAAAACTCGTCCGGTGCCGGACAAGTCGAGAGAACATCAACCCCTTCTAGCGAATCAAATTTTCTGAACTTATCAGAAAGGATTCTTTTTTTTAAATCAAGCTGATGGGGATATGAGATGTGCTGCCATTGGCATCCGCTACACATTCCAAAGTATGGACATGGAGGCTCTACCCGGAATGGCGATGGTTCAATAACTTCCACAACAATGGCTGAAGTCATGTCCTGTCGTCTGCGGCGGTAGCGGTAAATCCTTGCCTTAACTAGCTCCCCCTCTATCCCGCCAAAGACACTAATAGATCCGTCTTCAAAGTCGGCCAAAACATCCCCAAGGTCACCAACGGGACCAAGCCTCAGCTGAGCGTATTCTTTTCTTTCATCATTTGTTCGAAGGGGGTCGGTCATATTCACAAATAGTATTGGCTCAAGGAATTCTGCGAATTGAATTTTTGATATTCATGTTACAGCAGTAATTTAGAGATTATCGGTCTTTTCCAGTAATCTGTGGCAGTGAGGGCATCTGTTAACATTCATGCGATGGCTTTATCAATGATGCGAGGGGCGAACTAGGCTAATATCTATTCATGACTACTCAAGGCAGATTACCAAAATGGCTTAAAGTCAAGATGCCTGGAGGGCCTAACTACACAAAGCTGAAGGGCATTATGCGGGAAAGCGATCTTCACACAGTTTGTGAAGAAGCACGATGTCCAAACATAGGAGAGTGTTGGGAAAGACAAACAGCAACGTTTATGATACTTGGTGATACCTGCACAAGAGCCTGTACTTACTGTGCTGTAAATACAGGAACACCGTCAGGCCTCGACTTGGAAGAACCAATCCGGCTTGCCAGAACTGTAGTGAATCTTTCGTTAAAGTATGTCGTTATAACGTCCGTCAACAGGGATGACCTGCCAGATGGTGGCGCATTTGTTTTCGCCCAATGCATTAAGCAAATTCGAAAGAACCTACCTTCGTGTAAAATCGAGGTGCTTACACCGGATTTCGAAGGCAATCTGGATTCTCTTCAAGTAGTTATGGATGCAGGTCCTGACACTTTCAACCACAATATCGAAACTGTTAGGCGCGTATTTCCCCGAGTGCGAGCCAAAGGCGACTTCGATCTTTCTCTNAAGATANTGTCTCAAGCNANGGAATTCAACANAACTGCAGTAACNAAATCAGGAATGATGGTGGGNCTTGGAGAAACGATGGATGANATTGTNCAAACAATGGANGATCTCAGGAAAGTAGACTGCGAACTTCTAACTATAGGTCAATACTTAAGGCCATCTCAAAAGCACGCACCAATTTCCAAGTGGTATACGCCGAAGGAATTTGAGGAGCTTAGAAAACAAGNCGAGANCCTAGGGTTCAAAAACGTAGCTTCTGGGCCATTGGTCAGAAGCTCCTACCACGCAGAGGAGCAACANGAAGCTGCGTCTTTGCTAACTGCCATCCAATGACTGGAACACTGTAGGCNNACCAGTCCTAAGTCTTAANAAAAGTTAANCGGCTANNTAATCCACCGAATTTAGCGCATTCAATCAGAAGAAGGCAGTTTCCTTGGCTGCTGAAGTTCCATTTCTTCGCCATGGCACTGGATCACGCCCTCCCCGGCCTTTGTGCAAAGCACCGTTGTGCCGCAAGTGTCACATTCATACCTTCTACCAAGCTGATTCGACATACACTGGATCCTTTTGCTCTAACGATTCGGTCATTTCTGTGCCATTGGCTTACCGCAGCACTCGATTGTACCGTCNGCACCACGGGTGACTACGAATTCAGATCCGCATTTCGCACATGAATAACGCTTCCCAGTCTCATTTGCCAAGTGAACCACTCCTTCGTGAGATAGCCAACATGCCCATTACTACAGATAAATAAGAATTATAGAAAACGTAATTAACAAGGTCAACGAGACATCGCTGTCTTTTACCCCCGATCAATTGACCCGTTTTCAATAATTGACATCCCGTGTTAAAGCTCGTCTATGACCGCTTGTGCAGACTCGTAATCCCTTGTCCCTCCCCTAAGAATAGGAGGAACAAGATAAAAAGTATCGAACCCATAATCAGTGTGTTCAGAAATGATCTGCAGCGCAATTTCAAATCCTGATCTTCCTTGTTCCAAATCGTTATGCACCCAGTCAGGAACGGGCACAAGTGAAACGCTATCTTGCACCTTAACTTGAACGCCCCACATCACAGGTGTCTCAAGACGACACCCGGTCTCTTTAAAGTAACGTTCCATAAATTGTTCCGGCTGGGAGGTATCAAAAACAGGTTGTGAAAGAAAAAAGTCAGCTCCTGCTGTTACCTTCTTTCTTGTAAGAGGAATCTCTCCCGACCAGTCTCGAGAGAGATCTATAGTAGCTCCAACGCAAAATCCAGTAGGGTGACGCAAGAATCTATCTCTGAAATCGACTCGTGTGTTCATTTGTTTTATGGAGGACACAAACCCGCTAGCTGTGAAATCACTTATCGTCTTCTGAGATAGCTTTCCAGAACTTTTGAGCTCATCTCCCATAACGGATACCACGTTGTCCAAACCGATAAGTTGAGCTCCTAATAAGATTCCTTGAAGGTCCCTCTTATTCATATCTCTAGTGGCCAGGGTAAAGACGGCTGGAATGCCAGTGTTATTTTGTATCCAATGCGCAACCATGATTGGGTTAGCTCTAACAGACTTTCCAGGATTGTATGCAATTGAGAAGAGATCAGGTGTCAGAGAGAACGCGTCGGATAAAAGATGAGGTATACCGCCACGAGGGGGTGAGAAGTCCAATACTACAAAGGGGCGGGACCTTGGCTGTGTAAGAAGTTCTGTGACTGAGGGCATAAGGACAGATCGTCTCAGTTGACTAAAATTAATGTCATTATCGAAAACCTTTAAAACTAAATAAGAGCCTCCGGATGGAGGCTCTTATTTGTATCAGCATGAGCTTAAAAAGCTAAAAACTACAATTATTTCCAACCAAGAACACCTTCGAGATTAGGGCATAAAGAAACCCTGTGACCCGCAGTACACTTGTACCGCTCCTCTCGTATCTCTCTTCTCTTCCCAGAGAGGGACGACTGAGACATCCCACTACCACAGAAGGGACATCGGACTCCAAACACGGCTCTATTTCGCACCCTATATACTTTAACGTGAGTCACTACTTCAGTAAGAGCAGGGAACTCGCCGATGTATCGCAGTACGTAGCGTGTGCCAGTGCTTATGATGCTATTTCTTTCCTTAACAGCTCTCGGGGAAAAATATTCATAATCCACAAATCCGCAGCTAAGACATTCTGACTCATCGAAATTTATAGTGAGTCTTGCAGAACATTTCGGGCAATGAACCTTGTTTGGTTTACCTTCTGTTGCAGGACCTGGAAGCCCGGGAGTGACCCTTCTTGGGACAATAGGTACCCGAGGTTTCGCAGGCGCAAATGGGTTTGCCGTCTGAATAACCATATCTCATTTCTCCTCACTGCCCGGCTTAGCAATATTCGCTGCGGGCAACTCTGTTTATGAAGTCCTGAAGAGGGCAGAGGGAAACTGTTCTTCAAAACCATTGCGTCATCGTGAGGGGCATTTTCTTATATTTGTCAAAAAAAAGTCAATAGCATACACACTATTTTTTTTGTATTTTCTTTTTTCTAAGTTTTGTATAAAACTTTTGTTCTACTATTAGTTACGGCCTCAGCCGTTTATGAAAAATTACTATTTCTTACAAAGCGTTTGCTAGATCTCTCGCATCGACATATAAGCGGTCATGTCAAATTTTCAAGACAGAATCAACGTATTAAATATATATTTCGTTTTATATTTCGACCAATAGGTGTCGTATTCTACTTAGTTTAATGAGAAGTTTTTAGGTTGTATTCAACTAGCAACAGATAGTTGGATGTTCTAGGCCATTTCCGTTGACACTTCGGAGGGGGCATTGATAGGCTTTGATCAACATTCTTTTTGAAATTTCAGCTGCAGACTCACCAAAATTCCTTGAGCAATTCTGCAAGTCATAACTCAATAGCCAGAATAGGAGGCAAGTATGGCTTTTAACATTATCGTTTGCGCGAAGCAGGTAATGGATCCTGAAACCCCTGCTTCCGCTTTCAATGTTGACGAAAACGCGCGAAGAGTCATACCAGCCCAAGGCATTCCACCCGTCGTCAATGGGTTCGATGAAAACGCGGTCGAAGCCGCTCTTAAGATCAAGGAATCTATAGACGATACGACCGTAACCGTTATATCTACCGGCACCGAATTTGTTATGGATGTTATGAAAAAGCCGCTTTCGATGGGGGCAGACAACATGGTGCTAGTTCAAGACGATGCTTGCGCAGATCTAGATGCTTTCAGTACCGTAAGAATTTTGACCAAGATGATAGGCCGACTCGGAGATTTTGATTTAATCATATGTGGACAACAGGCATCTGACTGGGATAACGCCCACGTACCTCTTGGTATATCTGAAATACTTGGATTACCGTGTCTTACTGAGGTTCGTGCTATTGAAATAGGTGATGGCACTGTTACTGTGAATAGTTCCAGGTCAGACGGGTATGAAGTATTTGAATCGCCCATGCCTGCATTGATCACGGTCAATAATGAAGTAGGTCAACCAAGGTATCCGACCCTCCGAGGAATAATGCAGGCTAGCAGAAAGACACCTGAAATACTTTCAATTGAAGATGTTGGACTAAATAGTAAAGATCTAACTCCCGTAATTACACTTTCTGATCTTTTTGTGCCAACCAGCGATAAACAGTGCGAAATATTAGAAGGAGAGAACGATGCTGATTCAGGTAGACTTCTCGCCTTACGCCTAAGAGAAGAAAAGATAATCTAACCGACTATTTGTCTCAGTAGCCTGATAGGGCAAGGGAGCAAGCCTTAACATGACAGAGATTCTCATCCTCGCAGAACTAGAGGGCGGAGTGTTGCATTCATCAGCAGGGGAACTGCTGGCAGCGGGCAGGAAACTCGGAGACGAGATGGGTGCGGACGTTTCAGCTGCTGTGCTAGGAGAAAGTACAGACGATGCGGCAAGAGAGGCAATTATATTGGGGGCGGATCATGTATACACTGCTTCCCACCCCATCCTTACTGAAGGTCTTGCAGATGGCCAAATTGCCGCACTTGAGCAAATATGCGCNGAAACATCGCCTTTAGCAATCCTAACTGCTAAGACACCGTTAGGTCGATCAGTAGGTCCCAGATTAGCCTACCGATTAGATTCCGGTGTTGCCCAAGATTGTATGGACGTTACCGGTGACAACACAACGGGCCGGATTACTGTTACTAGGCCTGTTTACGGTGGTAACGCTATGGCAAAATTCACATTCGCGGACAACAATCCGCAGGTCGTAGTTCTTAGNGTTAAAGCATTCGAACCGTTGGANCCGAANCCCGAAAGATCAGGCGACGTGAAATCGATTGAGGTAACCATCGACGACAGCCAAATCAAGGCTAAACTTGTAGAGACGGTCAAAGAAGAATCAGAAGGCGTAAAACTTGAAGACGCTGGAGTCATCATAGGAGGAGGACGCGGATTAGGCGGACCAGAACCGTTCGAACAATTAGAGGAACTNGCTAAGTTATTCAATGGAGCCGTGGGCGCATCGCGNGCAGTTTGCGACGCAGGATGGCTGGACCACTCNTATCAGATAGGTTTAACGGGCAAAACTGTAACNCCCGACATATATATAACAGTGGGAATATCAGGGGCAAGCCAGCATATGGCGGGATGCTCTGCTTCAAAGAATATAATCGCTATTAACAAGGATGGTGATGCAAACATATTTAAAGAAGCATCATTCGGAGTTGTGGGAGATTGGGANAAGGTTCTTCCCTCTTTTACTGCCACAATTAGAGAATTGTTGAGCTCGTAGCATGCCCCATCTGTGGCATCTCCGTAGTAGTTGAGGTCGTTTTCTGCAATTTTGGTCTTACTATTACAGCTCGGCACTAAGAAGGACTGCAATCACTATCCTACTTCGGCAATTTGTATTCACTGTTTATATGTATAAGGTTCTTAAGGAGAGCTACGAAATTTGACAGGCAACCATTTTTTCGACGATCTTGAGGAAGTAAGGAGCGGCATAATCGATGCCGATGTGGTTTCCCTTTTTTTCCCTTATTTTGGAAAGACAGTACTAATCGATACTAGAAGCAACGGCGCTGATGGCCCTGCAATCATGCTCACTGATATGGTCCGGAATCCACAAGAGAGAGTTAGAAGCATGGAGAAGCTGCGACCGGGATTTCCGGACGTACATAAGATGATTTTAATACCTTGGGTAAGATACATTTACACCCTAGCAGAAAGTGGGATTTGGGCCACTATCGTGGAGCGGCTTGAAGAATGTAGCTATTTGGAAGCTGAGCAAGCCGCCGGCGCTATTTTCGACGAGCTCAGGCTTCTCGAGCGGAGAGAATTAATATCTGTCGTCAAAGGATCTACTTACGAGACGATTTGGTCCAGAGACATGTCAAACTAGATATATTTCGCACAGAACAACTCATCCGTTAATCTAAATAAGTTCTCCCTATGCTCTCCAGATATTGAGGGTATTTCCTACGCGCTCAGTGCATGCTACNGTGATACCTACACCTTTGTTTCAAAAAAATCGGGGNATTAACGCCCATATCACGAAATGGTAGAGACTGCGAATACACCAAACACGTTACTCAGAGGCAATTCTGGTTTCAACGGTTAGCATAAAGGGGTATTAANATGCTTGGGTTCTTAGGCGGAACAGGTCCCGAAGGAAGAGGCCTAGCCCTTCGATTTGCACTTTCTGGAGAGAAGGTGTTCATCGGTTCTAGAAGTACCGAACGAGGCTTTGAAGCCGCTCAATCTCTGAAAGCTATCACTGAAGTGGACGCAGATGGGGGAACGAATGAACGAGCTGCAGAAATCGGTGACGTCATTTTTGCAGCTATGCCTTATGGAGGGCAAAGANCAACACTTGAATCAGTTAAAGGCTCACTACACGGAAAGATACTTATCAACGTCGTAGCTCCGCTTTTATTTNATAGGGGCAAGATCTCAACCNTAAAAATTGAGGAAGGCTCAGCAGCTGTTCAGGCTCAAGAGACTGTTCCAGAGGCCAAAGTGGTAGGTGCTTTTCACAATATTAGTGCTGAAGATCTTCTTATTCCGGTCAAAAATATAGATTCAGANGTCATTGTATGCGCCGATGATGAGGATTCGAAAAGTTATGTCATGAAGCTATCTGAAAAAATCGAAGGTATCCGAGGGATAGATGGAGGTGCTCTGGAAAACTCTCGCTATGTGGAAGACCTGACAGCCCTCTTATTAAATATCAACAAAGTTTATAAGGCCCATTCCTCCATTAGGATCACAGGTCTTTAGTCACTCCAATTGTCTCATTATGGATATGACAGGCCACCCCAGAATCCACGTCTTTATAGCATTTGCGAAAATAGTTGCGGCTGCAACTATTGTGTTTATTCTGACAATCCTTTGTCCAAAGCCTTTCATACATGGTCAGGGACACACTGAGGAACCGCCAAAAAGATTCTTGCATGAATCTCTGAAACACGAGATAAATTTTCCAAACGAAGTCACTTTCACTATAAATGGCTATTCTCAAGTTGATCTGAGGCAACTTACTTTAAATTATCAAATTAGTGAATCGAAGGTGAGAGGATATATCTACTCTGAAATCGAACAAGAAATAGCAGGTAAGGCATTTTCCGGGGTATCCACATTATCAACGTCAGGTAACTCTTATATCCCGAGTGGTGTGAGGATTAGGTACTACTTCGAGGCCAGAGATATTAACGGAAATCGATATAAATCTTTAACAAAGGAATTCGACTATCTGAATCCCGAGTACCCGTGGCGCAGTACTCAAGTAGGTCCTATGACCATTTTCTGGCACGGATTCCAGCATCTAGATGTCGCTAAATCTGGGGAAAAAGCATATGTAGCAATCCAAGAAGCAGCGGCGATTTCAAATCTTCAAGAAGTAGAACCTTTTAGAGCAGTAATAATAAATAATCCTAGGGAGGCGGCGGAGGCATTTCCTACTGTGAGTAGTACTTCATTAAAGGACGGACTTTATGGAGGATTCGCGTTTAGAGACTACGGCGTCTTTCTCATAGGAGGCATAGGAGCTGATGGTCTCATACACGAGGGTACTCATATCGTCATCGGGCAGGCTGTTGATTCGCCGTTCAGCAAGATGCCAGCGTGGTTGAACGAAGGACTTGCAATGTACTTCGAATCAAGTGACCATGGACGGTTAGCCATCGCTGAACGGGCTTACCTTAATGGTGAACTGATGCCTTTGTCATCAATGGGTGCAGTACCGGGTAAACCCCGTGATGTGCGTATTTTCTATGCCCACTCTCAGGCAGTCGTAAAACATATGGTTGACAGGTTTGGGAAAGCCAAAATGTCTAGGTTAATAACAGACCTAGGAAATGGGTTATCCATTGATACTGCTATCGAAAAGACTTACAGCATGACCCTTGAGGATCTCGATTCAGATTGGCAAAAGGGGGTCCAGCCGACGTTCGAAAGAAGACTTATCGTAGACCCTGGAACATTCTGGACCTCGACAATGATGGGTATAGCATTCATTTTTGCAGTTACGGTAACTGGAATAAATTGGTTAAGGAAAAAAACCAGTGAGCCTGTAGACCCTGCAGATAGGCTAAGAGAGGACGAATACGAAGAGGGTTACTGGGACAAGTAAACCTAGAATATTTCATTCTTCAAATCTGATGAAGAACAAATGGTCGTCACAGAAAATTATTCACAATTCGACTGAAAAGATTCATTTACAATACCGCATAAATTAATATGATTGGGAGCTATAAAAACGGATTAGAAAAAAACAAGCCTTGAAATCAATCGAACAAGTCTGTGAGAAACTTAAATCTCCCCTGATGATAAAAGAATTTATCAAGGAGTTTACGCCATCGGAATGAAAGCAGCCTTTGTTTACGATGACAGGTTATCTCGCCATATTCTGAGCGAGTCACATCCAATGAAACCGGTACGGCTTCGTTACACGTACGAACTTCTTTCGGCTTACGGTTCGTTTAACACAGTTGATAGCCTGCTTGTCCCTGCCCGTGANGCAAAGAAAGAGGAAATTCTTTCGTTTCATTCAGAGCAATACTTTAATGGAGTCCGAAGTTTGGGTAGATCAGATGATTCCGTCGACCCGCGTCTGTTTAATTTCGGCCCGGGAGACAATCCGCATTACCCTGGTATTGACAAAGCATCGCTCCTATCCTCAGGTGCCACAATGAAAGCGACAGATATGCTTATTGATGGACAAGTGGAAGCGGCATTCAGTATAGCTGGAGGACTTCATCACGCAATGCCTAATTACACCTACGGGTTTTGCGTATTCAATGATCCCGTTCTTGCTATCAACAAATTTCTTAAGAAAGGCCTAAAGGTAGCTTATGTTGATATCGACTGCCACCATGGTGACGGGGTACAACACGCTTACTATGATACTGATCAGGTTCTAACCATATCCGTACACGAATCCGGTTCATTCCTGTTTCCAGGCACAGGGTTTCCCGAAGAGACAGGTGCGGGAAAGGGAAGAGGATATTCAGTAAACGTCCCCCTATATCCGTACACATCCGATGAAGACTACCTGTGGGCATTTAAGGAAATCGTACCTCCTCTAATTCAACAATTTAAACCTGATGTTTTGGTAACTCAACATGGTATCGACTCTCACTTCAAAGATCCGATCACACACCTAGGTTTGACGGTACAAGGCCATGCAGAAATAGTACATAACCTCAAAACCCTTAGTCCCGACATGTGGCTAAGTCTTGGTGGTGGTGGCTACGACGTTCAAGCCGTGGCTCGAGCATGGACTATGGACTACGGCGTAATCACAGGTCAAGAATTGTCTGATGACATCCCAGAACCATATGCTTCCGAACATGGAATAAATACGCTGAGCGACCATCATTTCCCAGAAATGCCAACTGGTGCTCTTAAAGAGATTCGACATTACGCCGAATCCAGTGTGCGATCAATTCACAACCTAATATTTAGATCTCACGGTATAATCCCAGCATGAAACCATCTAGGTGGACAACATATTAGANAGTGTTACTGAAAGATCGTGATCTCTAAATTGGAATCCGGTCGACTCTANCTTTGCAGACGACATGGAAGCTCCTCCTAGCATTACTCCAGAAAGCTCCTCCCCAAAAACTAATTTTAATGTGAATGAAGGTATCTTTAAGAAGGCAGGCCTGCGGATAGCTTTACCAAAGGCTAAAGTAAATTCTGCATTCGTAACCCGTTCTGGAGCGCAAACGTTAAAAGGGCCGTTAATAGAAGCGTTATCTGCGCAAAATCTAAAAGCTTCTATTGCATCGCGTAAAGAAACCCAGCTCATAGTTTGAGTCCCCTGCCCCAGCTTTCCCCCAACACCCATTTTGAACGGCAAGAGTATTCTTTTTAGCATTCCTCCATCGGGATGCAAAACTACACCGATCCGAAGTAATACTGTTCTGATTCCTGCCTCCACTGCCGGCGATGCAGAAGCTTCCCATTCGACTCCGAGTTTGGAAATCCAGTCTTCTCCGGCCGGCGAATCTTCGGTTACAAGTTCACCCGGTCGATCACCATAAATACCAACGGCAGAGGCGCAGACGAGAACGTCAGGCGGTTGTTCCAATTTAATTAGAGAATCAACCAAGGTCTTAGTACCAACTACTCGGCTATCTCGTATCCGCTTCTTTCGAGAAGCTGTCCATCTACCATTAGCTAAGTTTTCGCCAGCAACATGAAAAACAACATTTGAATTTTCCAGGGCTTGCGTGTCTGGTATACCCTTCATCGGATCCCATAAAATAGAGGTCGAGTCTGTTTTGAAGTCATTCCTCACAAGTCTTATGACCTTTGCCCCGTCTTCTCTGAGATTCCTTACAAGGGACTTTCCTAAAAATCCCGAAGACCCGGTTACTATTGCTTTCACTTAAACGTCACCTNAAAGTTTGTTTTTTGCGCCTGATAATAAGCATAGCTATAATCTAAGGTCAGCTAAACACAAAACTATTTTAACGCCACGGAATCGCAACTGGGCGAGGTCTTATACACGCATGGCAACTTTACCAATTCTTGAAATTCCGCACCCCGTGCTACGACAGAGAGCCAAAAAAGTGCGCACTATCGATAGAAAAGTAATGAAGCTCGCTTATGACATGGTTGATACGATGCATGAAGCAGGAGGTGTAGGGCTGGCAGCCAATCAAGTTGGGGAACTNCGGCGCATTATTGTCCTTCAGATGCCCGAGGAAGAAGAGGCACGTATTTACTTTAATCCAGAGATCCTGCGGACCAATGGTTCCCGGGAAATCGAGGAAGGTTGCTTGAGCCTCCCAGGCTACCGAGGTATCGTCAATAGATCAATATGGATAAGGTTTCAAGGCACCGATCATAGCGATACAATCGTTAAGTTCAAGGCAGAAAATCTGCTCTCTCAGGCACTCGAACACGAAGTAGATCATCTCAACGGAATACTGTACACAGATCATTTGGTCAGCCACGAGAAACTGTTCCGCATCGAGGATCTAGAAGAAGTCTCCAATAAGAAAATTTGCGAATCCGATCCAAGTTTAGTATCGACCTCCGAATCTCAAGGAGTAAGAGCCCATTATGATTCATCTGACTCTCCAGCCTCGGTGAAGGTTAAATAACTGATTANTCAGTGGGATGAAGATCAGTTGCTAAATTCACGTCTATTATGNCTNCTTCAATAGTTGAAACTTTTACCCTTCCATCATCTGCAGGTATCTTGGCGGATTTCCTCTTACATCAAGATGTCCAAGCACATTTCGTAGGTGGGGTGATACGAGATTCTCTTCTGAAAATCGAAACTGNTGACATAGATGTTGCCGTANAAGGAAACGCTCTTATCATAGGCAAAGCCGCCGCGAGTAATCTNAAGGGTACGTATATTGAACTTGATCGTGATCGTGGCATTTGCAGGGTAGTAGTTGCAGGAGAAAAAGGGTTCCAAGCCGACTTCGTTTCAGCAAATGAAGGTATCAAGGCAGACCTTGCGAGAAGAGATTTCACCATCAATTCCATGGCCATGGACATAGAATCGGTCCGTACTTACGAAGGGAAAGTCTCATTCACCATCTCGAATCTAATTGACCCTCTAAATGGCAGAAGCGATTTGAATTCAGGGAAACTTAGAGCTGTCTCATCTTCTTCTTTGTCTGATGACCCAGTTCGTCTCATGAGAGCAGTAAGACTCTCTTCCCAATATGGCTTGCGATTAGAAGACAAGACTTATAATCAGATCAAGAACATTGCTCCCCAATTGAAGGGGATCGCCCCGGAAAGAATAAGGGACGAGTTTTTAAAGACACTATCACTACGGGGAGCCTCCGACAGTATCAGGCTGATGGACAAACTGGGACTGCTTGAACAGATAATCCCAGAAATCAATCAATCAAGAGGTGTAGTGCAACCTAAGGAGCATTACTGGAATGTCTTTGAGCACTTAATCGAGTGCGTGGGNCAACTGGAACGGATCTTGCAACCCCAATTCCAAAAATCTGGGCATTGTCAAGATGATTACCTTGATCTCATACCCAGATTCCAGGGGATCGAAAAACATTTTGACCAGGAAGTGGGTGACGGGCATACTCGACTTACTGTCTGTAAAGTTGCATGCCTGCTTCACGACATAGCGAAGCCTGCTACGAAGACCGTGGAACCTACCGGAAAAATTAGGTTCCTAGGACATCACAAAGAGGGGGCTAAAATGGCAGAGTCTATTTTAAAAAGATTAAGATTCAGTGGGAAATCCATCTTGCTTATAGCAGATCAAGTTAAACACCATCTTAGACCAAGCCAAATGGCTCCACCTGGAGAACTCCCTTCGAACAAGGCTATATCCCGTTACTTCCGCGACGTAGGAAATGCCTCTATTGATAATTTGTATCTCAACTTGGCAGACTATATGTCTGCCAGAGGGCCTTTGCTNGAGGAGCATGAATGGAAACAGCATTGCGGAGTCATTAATCACATCCTTTCAAAAGGTCTACATGAAAAAGATTCTAAAAAACCCCCTAAGCTTGTCACCGGACACGATATAATGTGTGGGTTGTCTCTTGCGCCAGGACCTCTAATCGGCCAACTNCTGGCAGAGGTGGAGGAAGCCCGTAGTGAAGGTATCTTAACCAATAGAGAGGATGCGTTAGAGTTCCTAAGAATGCGTCCCCTTTCAGGAGAATAGTTTGCGAAGAAACGCCCGAGTGCTGATAGTGATCGCCCTGATTGTGGCAGTTTGTGGAACGATTCTAGGCATACAAAAGATTGAGTTCAGCCAGTTTGAAAGGGGTGGAGACACTCCACTTGGGTTGAGTCTCGGACTGGACCTTCAGGGAGGAAGCCACCTCGTATATGAAGCCGCCTTGAGAGACCAGCAGACGGGCGAGCCCATAGAAGTTTCAGAAGATCAGATGCACTCACTTGTCAAGACCATAGAAAGACGAATCAACTCATCCGGTCTCGGTGAACCTATTATCCAGATACTAGGCAACGACCGACTTCTAATACAACTTCCTGGAGTAAGGGACCCAGGTAGAGCTAAGACTTTAATCGGAGAAACAGCCAGATTAGAGTTTAAACACAGGTCAATAAGTGTAGACCCAGTGGCTTTAGACTACATAGTTCCCGAAGACGTGGTCTCGATAACAGCGGATGATATGAGGGCCGACGGCAAATTAATGAGCGAGTTGACTCCAGATGATATCAACGACCAAACAAAGACCCTTGCATCGTTTCCATCACTGGTAGTCGATTTTAGCGAATTCGGAGCCGATAAGTTTCAACAGGTTGCTCTAAATTTGAGTATATCAATAGCCTTATCTATGGACGCGGCTCAGCGAGGCGACATCTTGCCGCCGGACCTTTTGGTTGTGAGTGTCACGGGTGAGGAAGAACTAAGATTCCAAGTGATGGGTGACCAAATCCAACGCATGGCTACAACAACTCGATACGTAATAGCTCTTCCAGCCGGAGAAGATCGAATGTCCGGAGTGATTACTACAGCACAAGCCAGGGAGAAGCTTGGAACGAATCCTCTGATAAAATTCGAGTTAAGAAAGGGATACAGTGACGAGGACATAGGCCTGTCCGGTGACGACCTCAAGAATGCATACCCTAGTCAACATCAAGGATCCGGCGCTCCTATCGTAAGCATAGAGTTCGATGACAGGGGCACAAAATTATTTGGTGAGCTGACAAAAGACATATACGCCAAACAGCAGGAAACCGGTTTCCGTGACCAGATCGCGATAATGTTGGATGGTCGAGAATTAATTGCACCGGTTGTGAATAGTCCAATCACGGCTGGTACAGCGATCATCCAAGGACCTGATTTCACTCTCGAGCGGGTAAAGGATCTATCTCTTTTACTTGAGTCAGGTCGTCTTCCAATTCCTATAGAACTAATCCAGGAGCGTGATGTCGACGCGATTCTCGGAGCTGATTCACTGCGCAAAAGCGTAATTGCTGGGATGATTGGCCTTATGTTGGTTCTGCTTTTTATGACGCTTTACTATCGTATTCCTGGTTTGGTTGCCTCAATCGCACTCATAATCTACGCCTTGATAGTTCTCGCTGTTTTTAAGATCCTACCGGTTACTCTCACATTATCTGGCGTGGCTGCAGCCATTCTTTCTATCGGTATGGCCGTGGACGCCAACATACTAATATTTGAACGGATGAAAGATGAGCTCCGAGCAGGTAGAACAATGCTGTCTGCCATTAATATAGGGTTTAACAGGGCGTGGCCAGCCATCAGAGACGGAAATGTTTCCACTCTCATTACATGCGCCATTCTTTACTGGTTTTCCGATCAACTCGGAGCGACTATTGTCCAAGGATTTGCGGTCACTCTAGCGATCGGCGTACTAATAAGCATGTTTTCAGCCATAGTAGTCAGCAGATCGTTGATGAGAGTGCTTGCTCTCACACCCATATCGAGAAAAATTAGTCTTTTCATACCATCTGGCGGCAAAGAGATTGCCGATAGACGGTCTTCATAAATACAGGCGTCAAAGGTTAATTCATGGACTTCGTAGGAAAAAGATTTTGGTTCTTTCTGATTTCGCTCCTCGTGATAACCCCTGGCGTCATATTTCTCATCATTGCCCCTGGATTGAGACCGGGAATCGATTTCACTGGCGGTTCTAGCATGACATTGCAATTTCAGGAAAGTTCTTCGGTAACCCAACAGGAGATGAGAGAAGCACTTTCAAATCACGGATATTCAGAATCAACAGTACAAAACTTAGGAAATAACAGTTTCTTCGTCAGAACAAAACAACTTGATGAAGAAGCTAAGGATTCTCTNGTTGAAGGGCTCACAACTTCACTGGCACCAGGATCTGNANATGTTCTCCAAGGATTCGACCTCGTATCCCCNATAGTAGCCCAGGAAACCGTGTTAAACGCCNTCTGGGCCGTTCTGGCAGCTGCNGTTGGAATCTTTTTCTATGTCTGGTGGGCATTTCGAAATGTCCCGAGCCCATTCAGATATGGTCTTGCAGCCATAGCTGCACTATTACATGACGCAACTATAGTGGTGGGGATTTTCGCGATCTTGGGAGAAGTATTGCAAATGGAAGTAAACACCATGTTCTTAATCGCGTTGCTTACAGTAATCGGATACAGCGTTAACGATACAATTGTTGTGTTCGACAAGATTCGGGAAAATGTGCTCATTTATGCAAACAGGCCCTTTCCCGAGATAGTAAATCTGAGCATAGCNGAGACNATCGGTAGATCAATAAACACCAGTTTCACATTGCTAGTAACCTTNTTNGCTCTNATTCTCTTTGGAGGAGCCACAATAAGGGAGTTTCTCATCGTCCTTCTTATCGGTGTANTTGTGGGAACATACAGCTCCATCGCCGTCGCAAGCCAGATTCTGGTGACCTGGGAGCAGAAGGGCATAGCCCTCCCGTTTGGCAAAAAGGCCTAAGTATNTTAACTTCAAGNANGCTTACNGGCTGGGGTCANCACTATTCTGCCAAAAACATCCCCAGATTTTATTAATTTATAAGCTTGAACGATTTCTTCAAAAGGCANTNTGNCCTCTACGACAGGGGTAATGATTCCTGAACTCACTTGTTCACAAGCACTCTCAATATGCCTAATTCCAGCTCCTGATGATCCAATCACAGACCCGTCTCTAAAAATTAATTCTGCAATATTCACTGAAGAATGNTTTCCTTCCACTTCCCCAAGAACTACCATCTTCCCTCCATTNCCGAGGCATCTCAGGGCAGCCTCAAATACCGCGGACCCTACAGGATTGAAGGCAATATCAGCGCCTAGATCCTGTGTAAGTGCGTATACCAGGTCTGAAGGGTCAAGGCCCTCTTCCAACAGAAACACCTGGCCGAATCCAAGNTCCTGCAAACGTTGAATCTTGTTTGNCGACCTAGTAAAGGCTATAACTTCTGCTCCCAGAGAAGAAGCAACTTGTGCAGCATGCACGCCCAAGCCACCGCCGGAACCAAATACGACGACACTTTGTCCAGCTGATATTTCACATAAGTCCTCTAGAGCCCGTACTGTCACCCCGATAGGGCAGGCGATCAAAGAAGCTCCTATAAGATCCATATGGTCTTCCAGTTTTACTAAATTATTCCTGCGTACTGAAATGTATTCCGCAAATCCACCATCTATACCATGNCCTAACCCATGGGCTTGGGGGCATCGGTATTCGAGCCCGCCAAGGCAAGTTTCACAAAGCCCACATGAAGTGGTAAGNGTGGTGACAGCTTTGTCTCCAAGTTTTATCCCCTGCGTNGAAGGGCCGACATCAACCACAGTACCGGCTATCTCATGTCCCAATATGACATCATCTTTGACGCCCCGTCTCAGGGTACCGTCCATCACAGATATATCGTGGTGGCAAACACCAACCGCTTCGACTTCTAAAACAACGCCATCTTCAGAAACTGAGGGGTCGTCAATTTCTACCANGTCAAAAGCAGGGTCAACCCCTGCTTCCTTTAAAATGAGTGCCTTCACCTAAATACCCTCTTTTTTCGGTTCCTTAATAAGTTCTGAAGCTACCCTGATCGTTTCCCATACAGTGCGATCAGAATCTATGGTNTCNGGTGTCTCTTTTGCAAAGGGAGTTGAATTAAGAAGCTTGTACATCTCCGCCGCACCCATGTGGAAGTATGGTGTAACTCCTAGAGCCTCAAAAGTGGCAGANATCTCTTCCATCTCACCAATCCACCTATGGGAATTAGCNGGAAGCCGAGGTATCCCTCTTTCCATNGNGGAGAGATGTGATTGCTGGCTGTACGAAAATTCCTCTCGAAGAGCTTCAATGAGACCCATTTTNTGGGCTGCGGTCAGCAATGCNACTTGCAGGGTATTCGTACCTTTAGTCAAAGCGGCATANCACATCTTGATACCTGAAGCTTGACCCACCTTATCGCCAATGGCCTTTACGATTATNCCTCTCCCGTTTAGTTCGGTAACGACATGCGCATCTGGTCCCGAAACATAAAAGCGAGTTGTGTCCCCTTTCGTGGGAGCGCTTCCTATAATCCCACCATCAATGTATCTTCCTCCCGATTCATTGATTATGGTNGCAATCTCCNTGGCAGAATCAGGAGAGACCGCATTACAATCTGCGAAATATGTNTTTTCACCTGTTAGCCTGAGTGTGTCAGCCACTTCTTCAGCAAGCGACTTTGCCTTATCAGGTACCAAGATCGAAAGAATGAGGTCTGCTTCTTTGACCAACTTTTCCATTGATCCTACTATACGAAAGTTTCCTGCCTCTGCGAGATCGAAAGTCCGCTGACTCCTTCCAGCAAGGCAGGTGATAACATCTAGGCCACTCTTACCAAGCACCTTACCGACCGCGTGGCCCATATCACCCGGGCTAAGTATAGCTACAGTCTTAACCAGCATAAGAATTCGTCTCCTAATTGATCTGTCTGACGATCTGGCGAAGTGCCAACATCTTTCCGGACCATAATAACCCGGATTATAAGTCACGAATTCCTTGAGCAACAGGTTAAAAAGTTAGCAATGACGACATGATAAACTTGGGAAACATCAGAGGTTAAAACTTTCCGAAACGGGGTTTGTTTCAGTATGAAAATTGGAGCACACGTATCAGCTGCGGGAGGCCTAAGCAAAGCNGTCGACCGGGCAGAGCTAATTGGAGCAGAGGCTATACAAATTTTTGCCTCATCCCCAAGGGCTTGGAGATTCAGGTTCCCGAAAGAGGAAGAAAGCGCCCTTTTTAGACGACGAAGTGAAGAAAGCGGTGTTGGACCCTGTTATATACACGGGAGTTACTTAGTAAACATTGGTGGAGCTCCAGANCAAATTGAAAAATCGATCGAGTCCCTGACAAACAACATGATAGTGGCAGGCGAAATCGGGGCGGAGGGGGTTATTTTCCACGGCGGGAGCCATAAGGGAAAAGGGTTCNACACCGTTTTAGGGCAAGCAGTGGAATGTTTGAAGGAGGTTTTGGATAAATCCCCTGATAATGTATGGCTTTGCCTAGAGAACAGTGCGGGNATGGGGGCGCATATCGGNTCATCATTTCAGGAAATGGGAGCTCTGATAAATAGGGTAGATCACCCCAATATGAAAGTGTGCCTCGATACTGAGCACATGTTCGCTGCCGGTTACAACATCGCCTCCAGCAAAGAAATCTGTNACATTATGGAAGAATTCGANAGTGAGATCGGGTTGGAAAAACTGGTCGCAGTGCATGCCAATGANGCAAAAGTAGAACTCGGTTCAGGCGTGGANCGGCATGAGAATATTGGGGAAGGATTTATTGGTTTGGATGGATTCAAGTCAATTATGAGTCATTTTTCATTCCGTAATGTACCGTTTTTCTTAGAGGTTCCAGGGTTTGAGAACGACGGGCCGGACAAGAAGAATTTGGATCGCCTAAAATCTCTGCGCAAGGGACTGGGAATAGAGGCCTGAAATTGCCNAATACAGGTCCCGTTTCCGATTCAGACCGTCGAAGGTACAAGGAATATCTCAAAGCCGAACTTGAAGCTGCGGCGATGTACCAAATACTTGCCGATGCAGACAAGAACAATATTAGGTCAAATATATTTTCGCAGTTGGTNGAATCGGAAATGCGNCACGCCAGACGTTGGGCTGAACGGCTTGGAACTGACCCCTCGTCAATTAAGCCGAAGAAAACCACGCTCAAGCTGTTATATGTCCGATTGGTAAGCCACTTTCTTGGTACTNACAAAATTCTTCCATGGCTCGCCAGNATCGAGGCTCAAGAGATCGGTATCTATAGTAACGATCCAGATGGGCATGATCTTCTAGATGAAGAGAAGAAGCACGCCCGTATTCTTGCAGAGCTGTCTTCGAGTGCCGTTACTCCTACGTCGATAATCAATGAGCCCGCACACAGATTTAGTAACAGCGGTGGACTTAGAGCCGCTGTTTTGGGTGTGAACGATGGCCTTGTTTCGAACTTCAGCCTCGTTATGGGATTCGTAGGGGGAACAGCATCTGGAGGCAACCCCGAATTCATTCTTCTCGCTGGACTCGCGGGTTTGGTCGCAGGTGCCTTTTCAATGGCGACTGGGGAATATATATCCATGAGATCCCAACGGGATATTTACGAGCACCAGATTGACATGGAGAAAGCCGAGTTAGAGCAATGGCCGGAAGAGGAAGAGGAAGAGCTGGTCCTAATTTATCAAGCAAAAGGGCTTTCTGAGAAAGAAGCCAGATCTGTGGCATCTAGACTGATGAAGCGACCAGAAGTAGCCCTTGAGACGATGGTAAGGGAAGAGCTTGGATTAGACCCTCGAGAACTTGGATCACCATGGGGCGCAGCATTAAGCAGTTTCTCAGCATTTGGGGCGGGCGCATTGGTCCCCATAGTCCCTTTGTTCTTCGGGGTAGGCGCTATGGCTGTCCTGTGGAGCGCGGCTCTTGGCGCGTTNGCGCTGATAGTAGTCGGGGGATCGTTGGCTGCTATAAGCGGTAAAAATCCCCTNTGGGGGGCATCCAGAATGTTAATAGCAGGTACATTGGCCGCCGCCGTGACCTATGGAATAGGATTTGCTATAGGAACCACNGTAGCGTGAAGTAGTGAGAGAAATTTATAGAGACCATTGTGCACCATTCCTGTCTTACTGCTGACAGAATCTTTAGTAGGNGTTGAACACACCTTCAACACAGGAGTCGTTTGTGACCCNAGAACAAAAAGAACTGAGACCCCGAGCCACTGAGTTAGGCTTAGCTATAGGATTGCTCCCGCACGGCGAATATAACACNATCACAGATGTAACTGGGGTACAGGTCGGTCACTCTACGATAATAACTGGAGAGGGCCAACTCAGACCAGGGGAAGGACCTATACGGACAGGTATCACAATGGTTTTGCCTCATTCTTCTAACCTTTATCGCCAGAAGGTGCCCGCAGCAGCTCACGCCCTCAACGGTTTCGGAAAGTCATTGGGNCTTCTACAAATTATGGAACTTGGAAGACTAGAAAGCCCTATTGCTCTAACAAGCACCTTAAACGTTTGGACTGTTGCAGATTCAATGATCGATTACTTGTCAGCTTTAAACCCCGGAGTTCAATCTTTCAACCCAGTGGTTGTCGAATGTAACGATCGGTTTCTAAATGACTCAATTGGTAGACATGTGCGAAAAGAGCACGTTTTGCAATCTTTAGAAAGCTCTTCCTCACCCAATATACAGGAAGGAAATGTCGGAGCTGGGGCGGGTATGTCCGCGTTCGGTTGGAAAGCGGGAATTGGGACCTCTTCCAGGGTTTGTGAGTCGTTGCAAGGCATATATACCGTAGGTGTTCTAGCACTCTGTAATATGGGGGATCCCCGTGATCTTCGATTAGACAATCTCCAGGTNGGAAAATATCTCATGCCACCAGGGGCTACCGATGAATCGGGAGGTTCCGTTTGTTTTGTTATCGGTACCGACGCTCCCGTAACGGCTCGGCAATTAGATCGTATGGCACGCAGAGCGCCGATAGGATTAGCTAGGGCTGGAGGAATATTGAGCCACGGCAGCGGTAGTTTCGCAATTGCCTTTTCGAACTCCCCAGATCGCCCACAGATTGATGATGCACATCTCACACCTTTGTTTAGNGGCATAGTAGAAGCGACTGAAGAAGCAATAGTAAACTCAGTCCTCCGATCGCAGACACTGACCGGCAGGGACGGAAACATCCGACATGCAATACCCGTTGACCGTGTCAGAACTATGCTTAAAGTTCAGGAAGAAGCCCTTGAAGGCATTTTCAAGAAAAGCAGCGAGTAATTNATTGAGGGAGATTCGTNGATGGGATTGAATGGGAAAGTATGTATTNTCACAGGTGGGGGCAGCGGAATTGGGAAAGCCACGGCTATTCAAATGGCCTCGGAAGGTGCAATCGTCGCCCTAGTCGGCCGAACATTATCAAAAATTGACACAGTTAAGAGGGAGATAGAGGCATCGGGAGGTAGGGCTGAAAGTTACGCTATTGATGTCGCGGACAAAAAGTCGATTGGTGCCATGGTACCAAAACTAGTCAAAAAATATGGAACAATCGATGTCTTGCTAAATAATGCTGGNCATAGTTCGCCCCATAGGAGGCTCCTATCCACCACTCCTGAGGAAATTGAGGGAGTCGTGGAGTCAAATCTCCTAGGAACCATCTACTGCACCCAGGCAGTTGTCCCGTATATGACAGAAGCAGGAGAAGGTACCATTATCAATGTAGCCTCTATGGCTGGAGTTAATCCTAGCGGCTTAGGTGGAATGATCTACAGTGCAGTGAAAGCAGCAGTTATAAACTTCACCGGCTTCCTCAATAGCGACTTGAGAAATACCGGCATCAGGGCCAGCGTCGTAATCCCAGGTGAAGTAGATACCCCGATCCTAGACAAGCGTCCAGTACCGCCAAGCAAAGATGCCAGATCAACGATGGTGACATCAGAGGACACCGCGGAGGCCATCACATTAATTGCACGTCTTCCAATCAGGACTAACATACCCGAGCTACAAATCAGGCCGACTTATGTAAGAGATACATCCGGCGAATCTGAATTAATATAGCTCCAAAACGATTCAGAAGAATTTAGATCAATACCAGTGCCGATACACAACTAATCAAAACCAAATAGGAATTATTAATGAAGCAGAGAGTACTCGGAAAATGTGGTCCCGAAGTACCCATCATATGTTTTGGGGCCTGGCCCATTGGGGGAGGTATGGGAAGCGTGGACGTCAACCAATCNGTGGCCACGGTACATGCAGCTNTCGACTCNGGTATGACATTCATCGACACTGCAGAAGGCTATCAAACCAGTGAGTCAGTTCTTGGGAAAGCATTATCGGAAAGGCGCCATGAGGTCGTACTTGCGACCAAACTCTCCGGTAATGATCATTCGGAGACTCATATGCGTAACGCGATCGAAAATAGCTTGACTGCCCTTGGCACAGATTACATAGATTTATACCAACTTCACAGTCCGCAATCCCGCTGGCCCATGGAAGAAACTATGGGCGGACTCTTACGGCTAAAAGAAGAAGGTAAGATTCGTTATATTGGTATATCTAATTACTCACCAGGTCAAACAGAGGAAGCGATGTCACATGGCCCTGTGCAGAGTTCTCAACCACGTTACAATATGATTTTCCGACATGATGAAGAACGTACCCTTAAATTCTGCCACGACAACGATATCGGCGTAATACCACACTCTGTGCTTGCTAAGGGATTGCTTGGTGGTCGTTACAAACCAGGCGACACTTTTCCTGAAGACGATGAGAGAAGATTATTCAATTTCTTTCGCGGAAAGTTGTTCGAGCAGATATTTGACGTTACCACGAAATTAGATGAGTGGGCTCACGACCGAGGAAGAGACATCGTACAACTTGCTGTCGCATGGGTAATTGCTCATCCTGCCGTTACATCCGCCATCGTAGGGATGAAAAATCCTCAGCAGGTTTCACAAGTCTCGATGGCAGCCGAATGGGAGCTTTCGACGTCAGAACTTGAAGAGATCGAGCTTATCATTGGGGACCTTCAACCTACATGGAACAAAGACGCCTTTAGCTAAACTGACATTGTTCGATCGCTCCTTTCCACTCCTTTTAATTCACTAGAATAACCCCTATGCTAGAATTAATAGGTTTTCGAATTCTCGTTAAACTGGCAAAATACGGCAGGAATTTCACCAAATGGAAGATCTCACTCTGAGCGTTGATAAAAGGGTGGTAACAGGCAAAAAAGTATCCTTCCTTAGACGTGAGGGCATAACCCCCCTACATCTCTACGGTAACGGGATTGAGTCCCAGTCGCTCCAATGCAGCACCGCGTTAATTAGTAGGCTTGTCAACGAGGCCGGGACGAACATTCCTGTAAACCTTCAAGTAGAAGGTGAAAGCAGGGAGAATATTTGCTTTGTAAGGGAGGTCCAATACCATCCGGTAACGGACAGACTTGTTCACGTAGATTTCATGAAAGTAGATGTTACTAAACCGGTCAGGGCAGAAGTTCCAGTGATCGTCGAGGGGCTGTCTCCAGCTGTACGCAACATGGGCGGCACCTTACTTCAACCATTACAAACAGTCACGGTTGAGGCCCTACCTATGGACATTCCAGGGTTTTACACGCTTCAAGCTGAACTGCTCATTGACTTCGATACGAATTTCTATGTGCGCGACCTCGAGATAAGTGATTCCGTCGAGATCATCAACGACGTTGAGGAACTAATTGCAGGCGTAGTTGCACCACGAATAGAGAGTGAACCCGAAATCGAGGGTGAAGAGGGTGAAGAAGGTGAAGAAGGTGAAGAAGGTGAAGAGGGATCAGGGGAGCGCGAGAGGGAATCGGAAGAAAACGCCTAACCATTTTCTCTAAAATGGGTCCCACCTTTAAGTTGGACTCGTAAAGACGGCCGGTACCTTTTGAGTACCGGCCGTCTTTACGAGTCCAACTTAAAGGTGGGACCCATTTTAGAGAAAATGGTTAGGCG
>PAOO01000031.1 GCA_002708065.1 Chloroflexota bacterium | reverse complement strand
TCAGTTTACAGAAGTCTAAACATTCAGTTCACAAGAGGTTAAAAAATGTCATCGAGTGATTTCACAATCATAGGCGAAAACATTCATACCACACGCGTGTTGATGAGAAATGGGCGCCGTATTGGGAAAAATAAAGACGGGGCTGAAGCTATTTTATATCGAGGCTTTTCCGGTGATGAATCTTTCATGACAATCCCTGACCACTTCAAGGAAACCCAAGTTTATCAAGAAGGCAGAGTAAAACACTTCATGGTGGCGGTACGAAAGGGGATGTCTGAGATTGTTGATGACCAAAGAGAGGGGGAGGATTACATTTTGGCAGAAATTAAACGTCAAGAAGGTTGTGGCAGCGACTTTCTTGACTTGAACGTCGACGAGCTATCTTATGAATTAGAGGTTCAAAAGCGAGCTATGACGTGGCTTGTGGGATTCTACAGCGCTGTGGCGAGCGTTCCTCCAAGTATTGATTCATCGAGTTCAGACATTCTGAAAGCGGGTTTGGAAGAATATTCGGCTAGAGGCCAACCACAAGGGCCACCTCTGGTTAATTCTGCGTCTTTTGAAAGAGTAGAAGTCCTCGATTTGGTTGCAGAGCACGAAACTCACGTAATTGTGACAGCAGCTGGATCAAGTAACATGCCTTCAGATGAATTTGAGAGAGTTCACAACGCACAACTGATGTTAAATCACTGTGAATCCAGAAAAATCGCTAAGAAAAGGATTCATGTTGATCCTCTTTTATTTCCAATAGCCGTAGATCAGACCTTCGGTAATCACTACCTCTCATCAGTTCAGCTTATGAGAAAGGAATTTGGGAATGAAGTGAGAATTTCGGGTGGATTAAGTAATGTTTCTTTTGGCCTGCCAGCCAGGAGTCTGATAAATGACACTTTTATACGCCTCGCCATGGAGGCTGGAACAAATTCGGGTATTGTGAACCCTGTTGAGAGTCGAATAGAAAGGGTGATGTCACTCGATATGAATTCAGAAAGAGTGAAGATTGCAAAGAACATGCTTTTGGGTGAAGACGAGTTCTGCATGAACTTCATAAAGAGCTTTAGGGAAGGGAAGTTAACAGAATAAATGATACTTTTTATCTGATTGTAGGTACATTTTTTATTAGCCCCTTTATCGACTTCACCTCTATTGCTATACTGCGACGAAACGAGTTTAAGTATCTGAATTAATCTTTTGGAGTATCACAAATGACTACTGTGGAATCTAAACATGATGCTGTACTCATGGCACATTTACTCAGAAGGGCAGGATTTGGTGCGACTCCTGCTGAGATGGACAGGGCGCTCGAAATCGGATACGAAGCAATGCTGAAGGAACTCCTAAATCCCGACCACGAAGATTTTATTCCAGAAGATCTAATACGACGATATCACGTTGATTTATCTGATCTCAGGTCAGGTGGTGGACCGCACTGGGTTTATAGGCTGGTTATGACAGATACTCCGCTCAGGGAGAAGATTTGTTTATTCTGGCATCGAGTTTTTGCGACTGCTTCTACAAAGCTGATACAAAGCAGAGTTGTTACCAACCAGGTGTCAATGTTTCGTAAAGATGGCATGGGTAGTTTTGATGATCTGCTCACCGGGCTGTCCAGAGATCCAGCGATGATAATGTGGTTAGATAACCAGGATAACCACGGCTCAAATATTAACGAAAATTACGGCAGAGAAATACTGGAGCTCTTTGCGATGGGTGTAGGTAACTATACAGAAGACGACATTAAGGAAACATCTAGGGCATTTACGGGTTGGCGTGTAGTGAACCCTGAATATATGTCCATTCGTATGCGCAACAACACAGCACGCCCTTACGGATATATGTCGTGGCAATTTGAATATGATTCAGAAGATCATGACGACGCAGAAAAAACTATTCTCGGCCAAACCGGAAACTGGAACGGGGAAGACGCAGTAAGAATCATCTGCGAGCAAGAGGCGACGGCCCGGTTTGTTGCTCGTCATCTGTATCATTTCTTTGTGGCTGACGAGTTGCCTGTTCCTCAGTGGCCTCATGAGCCCCCTCGAGACCCGGATGCTATCGATCTGTTAGTTAAAGAATATTTTGATAGCGGCCACAGCATAAAGGCAATGCTCAAGGTGCTATTCGAATCTGACTTCTTTAAGGATGAATCTTCAAGATATGCAAGGATAAAAAGTCCCGCAGAGATGGTTATCGGAACTATGAGGTTGGCTGGCCCGGTGACCCTACCATCATCCGATATCTTTGCAGCTGATGCTGCTTGCGCAAACATGGGACAGGCTCTGATGAGGCCCCCAAGTGTGGAAGGCTGGCAGGGAGGTGTAGATTGGATAAACACTGGAGCATATGTCGAGAGAGTGAATTTCGCCAGTAAGATTTTGAATGATCCCGACAAAACAGGAGTGAGAGACATCATTGATAGGATCAAATTGCTGAGCCCCGATGGGCAGTTGATTACATCGGACGATCTTGTTGATGAGTGTCTTGATGTCTTAGGTCCACTTGATGTGTTGGAATCAACTAGAAATGGACTAAAGAAGTATGCTTCGAAATACTCTAACCTATCTTGGGCAGATAGTTATGCCTCATCAAATTTTGACAAAGCAGCAATTACCATTATTCAGTTAATTGTATCCAGTCAGGAATACCAAACCATTTGATCGGGGGGAGATAAAAGGTAGATAAATGACCACAACAGCATTTCAACTGAAATACTCTACGAACGTCGGTTTCTGCGCCGACTTCGGAGGCAGAGGTTTTCAATTACCGACCTCGATGGCGATCAGGTCGGATGGCGTTATATTTGTAGCTAGTAGGGGTAAGGCAAGTACCAAGGGGTCAAACGGAATACAGATGGTCACTCGCGATCATGAATTTCTTGGCCAGTTTGGGACGAATGATGCTGCACTCGGAGGCATGATATGGCCAACCTGCATAATATTGGATGATGAAGACAATATTTATTTGTCCGACGAGAATCTTCAAAGGATCACCAAATATGACCGAGAAGGTAATCCTGTTACTTACTGGGGAGAACAGGGTTCGGGTGACGGTCAATTTGATCAACCAAGTGGTCTCTTAATACGTGGCGATAAAATCTTGGTTGTAGACTCTTGTAACAATAGGATCCAAACATATTCTTTAAATGGTGACTTCTATAATCAATGGGGTGGTCTGGGCACCAAGGATGGTGAATTCAATCTTCCTTGGGGAATATGTGAAGACTCAGAGGGATATATCTACGTGGCAGACTGGCGTAACGACAGGATCCAGAAATTTACGTTTGAAGGTGATCATGTAGCTACGTTTGGGGAGAGTGGGAAAGGAGAAGGCCAGCTCAACAGACCAGCCGGAGTGGCTATAGATGCTGATGGGAATATGTATATCGCGGATTGGGGTAACCAAAGACTCCAGGTACTTGATTCAAAAGGACGCTTTTTAGAAGTTCAGAGAGGGGAAGCAGACCTGAATCCATGGTCTGTAGAATACTTGTCTTCACAGGATGATGAGAGAGTGGCGAGAGAGTCTTTTGTTCCGGTGTATGAGCCCGATACGGAAGATCCTTCTGAGATTTCCGCAAGAATGGAGCCCTATCTTTGGGATCCGGTCTCAGTACAACTTGATGAAGATGGCAGGGTGTATGTGCTTGAGACAGGTAGGCATAGATTTCAAATATTTGAAAAAGTATGAATCCTAATAATGATTTGTCTGTTCACGTAACTGAGAGGAGTAAATAAATGGGTGACAAGAAAATTGTTGTGGTGCAACTCTCTGGTGGGAATGACTACCTGAACTGTGTTGTTCCATACAATGATACTGATTACGTTGATAGTAGACCGAATGTAAGAATAACTGAAGACCGTGTAATTCCGATAGGAAATGGACTTGGTATGAACCCTGCCATGGCGCCAATAAAAGATTTGTATGATGAGGGCAAAGTCGCAGTTATTCACGGTATAGGATATCCGGTTCCAAACAGATCTCATTTCCGTTCCATGGATATTTGGCATACTGCAGAGCCCACCAAGGTAGGCAACGAAGGTTGGCTTGGGAACACCATCAACCAAATGTATCCACAACACGACAACGTGGTTGCAGCGGTGAATTTTGGAGCAGGACTTCCAAGGGCGTTGGTTGCCCATGGGGCTCCCGTAGCATCGGTCACGGACTTGAAGACCTATGGATTAATGAACCATATGGGTGAATCACAACAGAGAAACGAAGCCTTACAAGCGTTCAGGGATATGTACAGCCAAGCTATCGGAAGTGGTCCAGTAATGGATTATTTGAGCCAGACAGGTCTTGATGCTCTTAAGGGAGCAGACATTCTTGGAACTGTCTTAGACAAATATTCATCAGAAGTTGAATATGCAGACAATTCTTTTTCAAAAGCGATGAATGGGGCTGCTCAGGTTCTGCAGGCAGAGATTGGTACCAGAATTTGTTACACGCAACACGGAAGTTTTGATGCCCATACTAACGGTATTGCGTTGCAAGAAGGGTTACTTACTGACGTCGCTGGCGGAATATACGATTTCTACTCCGATATGAAGCAGGCTAACAGCAGCGACGACGTAATTATATTCGTATTCTCTGAGTTTGGTCGTAGGGTTCGTGACAATGGTAACGGTACCGACCACGGGTCCGGAGGAGTTGCATTCGTTATTGGGGATGCAGTAGAGGGTGGAAATTATGGTGAATATCCTTCCCTTAAATCACAAGATTTGCTTGAAGGGGATTTGCGCTTCAATCTGGATTTCCGAAGTCTTTACACAGAGATTATGGAAGACTGGCTCGAGGTAGATGCCAGGCCAGTAGTTAAGGGCGAATACGAGAAAGTAGGTTTCCTCGGCACTAAGTGGAACGGCGAATCTGATGGTTGACTGTTAAACTGATCTTTCTTCAAGCCAATCCAACGTCACCTCTATTCCAAATCCTGGAGCATCCGATGGCCTAACGTAGCCATCTTTAATTACAGGTGTTCCTGGCAATGACGTCATTTCTTCGAGAGGTACTCCAGGTGGTGATACGCCTTCAGATCGCTCGCCCCAAGGAATTACAGGCATTGAATAAGCGAGATGCTGTCCGTACGGATAATTCATTCCTGCATGGCCTATGACTGTCAATCCGTGTGCCTCCGCGATATGACAGATTCTTACACTAGCCGTAACTCCGCCAACCCATTGAATGTCGGGTTGAAGGATGTCCACTAGACCTCTTCCCGCAGCGTCAGCGAATGGATGTATCGTGTACCAGTGCTCACCCGTGGCCAGAATTTGTCCGGGGACCCTAGACCTGAGTTTGGCATAACTATCCATGTCCTCTGGGAGCATGTAATCTTCAAGCCATTTAATCTTGTAAGGTTTTAATTCTTCGGAAACACGGACCGCATATTCGACGTTTAGTGACATCCAGGAATCTACTGCGAGTTCGATGTCTGGACCGATCTGTTCTCTAGCAGCTGCTACTATTTCAACGTTCTTGTTGAGTCCGGCAATGCCACTTTCGGGGCCATGTCTCAGGAACACTTTAACGGCTTTAAATCCTAGATCCAGAAACCAATCAAGATAGTCTGATGTCTTGTACTGGAGCATTGTGTTCGATGCATAGCAGAAAATATCCTTCTTGACTGGACCGCCCAGTAGTTCATAGACAGGCCTACCCAGAAGTTTACCTTTTAAATCCCATATGGCGTTGTCGACTGCGCTGATGGCGTAGCTGGCTATTCCAGCCGTGCCATGAGGAGATGAAGCTCTCCTCATAAGATCCCAAAGTTTCTCCGTTGACATAGGGTTTTGACCCATTAGGATCTCTGAGAAATGATCGTTTATTATGGAACACACTGGTCCTGAGGCTATGGAAATTCCGAGACCCCAGGTGCCGTCTTCCGCCGTAACAAGACATGCTACTCTTGTCCAACTGTCGGTCCATGATCTGCCGGGCAAGTCTTGGGAGTATCTATCCATGGGGCTAACGAAATAACCTCTGTCAGGATCCTTATCGACTCTGGGAGGGGTAGTAGGACGTGGAGCGAGGTCGATCGGAACGGCTTTGACGCTTCTTATCTTCATGTTAGCTCCTTAGCTGAAGAATTGTGATTCAACGAGGTTTGAGTGTTGGTTGAAGCTTGGGAATTTCAACTCGAACTGCTCTAACTTGTTTAATCTTCAATTGGAACGATCCCTTATTTTCACTTAATGCCAAAACAAACTTATCGTCCCTTGATCACCTCTTGAGCAACTAATTCTTCTATCTCGCCTTCCGATATTCCAAGGACATTCGCCATAACTTCGAAAGTGTGCTCTCCCAGAAGAGGAGGATGTGCTTGCGGTTCGGCTGGAGTTCTACTGAGGTGTTGTAAAGCGCTCCCGAGGAGCTCAATGTTTCCGAGTGTGGGGTGTTCTATATTCCAGATTGCCTTACGGGCTTCTGCTTGTGGATCCTCCAAAACGTCTTTAACTGTATTGATAGGGGTCACTGTGAGGCCTGCGCTCTGTAGAACGGTCATCCAGTGTGAAATTGACTTGGTCCCGAAACGTTCGTTAAGCAGTTTCTCAAGTTCTGGCCTATTCTCTACCCGCTTTGCGTTGTTAACAAACCGAGTATCGTCGGCCAGATCGGGCAAGGCCACTGCTTTACACAGTCTCCTAAATTGATCGTCATTATTTGCCGCAGTCATGAAATCACCGTCTGAGGCTTTAAAATCTTGATACGGTGCCACTTGAGGATGGGCGTTCCCGATCCTACCTGGCGAAATGCCAGTCGCCAGATAGCTTTGAGCTATGTTAGCCAGGCACGATATTCCCACGTCGAAAAGAGAGACGTCGACCTGTTGACCCTTTCCGCTTAGACTCTTTTCATGTAGGGCACAGAGTATGCCGATGAGAGATGTAAGGCCTGTAAGGATGTCTATCCAAGCGGCACCTACCTTGGTTGGACGCCCTCCAGGCTCACCCGTTATGCTCATTACACCTGTCATGCCTTGAAGGGCAGCGTCGTAGCCAGGTTCTGAAGCGCGTGGTCCTGTTTGCCCAAACCCTGTAACGGATGCATATACTAGACCCGGATTTATTTCTGACAACGATCCATAGTCTAATCCGAACCTCTCAAGGTTTCCGACCTTGAAATTTTCAACGAAGATGTCAGCCTTTAATGCGAGGGCCTTTATTATTTCTTGGCCTTTTGGATCACGTAGATTTACAATGATGCTCTTTTTGCCTCTATTCGCAGAGAGATAATAGGCACTCTCGTCCCCCACGAACGGTGGNCCCCATCCACGGGTATCGTCACCCCAAGGGGATTCCACCTTCCATACCTCAGCTCCCATATCAGCTAGGATCTGAGTTCCAAAAGGTCCAGCCAGTATCCGTGACAGATCGAGAACTTTTATATCGCTTAANGCACCCATGTTTTCAGCGCTCCAATGAAATCTTGGCAAATGTTAATGGTTTATTTGTCTCCTAACAACAANNTCTCANTATGAACGTGAGAATTGTTTGTTCACACAAGTTCNGAATATTNTCTTGTAAAAAAATTGAAATCTGATNGNAGGATCCAATNGAACCAGATCAATCTTTCGATCGTTTGTTTATCGTTCCCAGCAATCTAACAGTAATTAAAAGTACTAATAGTCCGGCTAGCGCTGCTAAACCAAGAGTTCTTACAGTCACTTGGCTTGCCCCTACTGAAGGTGGTTCAATAGATGGCTCTTTTATAGATGGCTCTTTTATAGATGGCTCTTTTATAGACGGCTCTTTTATAGACGGGTTAGGTGTAGATAAGTTGGATGTGTCGATCTTTGGCTCGGGGTACCAGTTAAGACCGTAGGTACCTGTNCTTCTCATATAAGGNGCTTTCACAATTAGGGTTTGAGGGTTATNCTCANCCTGTTGTCTGATTACGCTCTGCAGTNCTATTATCCCNTTGGAACGCCTCCAAAATGTAACAACTGCATCATCGGATTTCCCTATCGCGTAGACATGTTGCCCGTCAGGACTTACGGCTACCGACGATATAGAACCCAAGCCATGAACTTTGGCAACCTCGTCTGTGACACTACCAAGGAACTGCAATAGTCCAGTTTGAATGTCTCGTTTGAAAACTGTCATTGTGTTTTCTGAAGGGGATGCGGCGTATAGGTTGGTGCCGTCAGAGCTAATAGATATGTTTGATACGCCTGCTAGTCCCTTTACGGTAAATAGACCGTCCGATATGTATCCGGCCAATGAAAGTGCTCCCGTATTGGAATCTCTCAAGAATATTGTTAACCTATTTTCGGACTTCGCTGCAGCATAAAGGTAACTACCATCCGGACTTAAAGCAATCGACTCGACTCCCGTGAGAAACTGTTCGATCTTTCCGACATAGGTGAGAAAATTTTTCTCTTCTGATAACGCATACACAGAGATGGCTCCGGGTGTCCTAGAAGATACATATATGTGTTTGCCGTCCGGAGAAGCTTCTAGGTCTGAAACTTCAGTGAGTATTCCGGCTTCAGGCCGGGGGCTGACAGTAAACACATGGATTAATTGATCCGATTGGTTAGAGTGNGTTAGAAGATACAAATTTCCTTGATCCGATACAGCTGCGATTCGNTCCACTTGAGGAATTTCNGAGATGGCCACAGCAAACCCCGGAGTATTTTCGAGACCTTNTATTACTTCCGTTGACTTTGATAACCCTCCAGCGACTCCATAATGATAGGCGGTCACAATTGAATCGATTGAGGAAACATAGATGCCGTTACCTGAGTNGAATGGTTCCAGTGAAACTGGACTGTTATCCTTGCCACCTTCCATTATTGTTGACCCAATGAATGTAAGAGTGCCGGTATTTTCGTTCCTTTCAAATAAGGAAATGCTAGGACGCAGGTCTGAGGTCACAAAAACCTTTTTGCCATCAGAGGAGATCTCNACCCCACTAGCCCCAGACAATCCANATATATTTCNTTTCAAGGTCTGGTCCGAGTGTATTTCTATCCATTCTAAGCCAGGGCGTCTTTTGTCAAATCCTTCGAATCTAAGTCTTCCGGCTAAAGCCTCAAGATAAGCTTTTTCAGGTCCGCCNATTAATGCAAGTTCTTGATTCGTCATGGTAGCGCGAAGTGTGGCCGGAAACCAAAAGTCAATTCCCGATAAAGGCTCACCCAGATAATCAAATGCCTTCAGATCTATGCAACGAAGGTTTGTACCATTTCTAGGTTCCACCGAGCAGTGAGACTTATCCATATCCATGGTTATCTGGAAGCTGGTTTCGTAAATTGGGGCGTCAAAAGACATTTCTGTAGGTGGGGATTTNAAGATAAATTTAGCCTTCTTATTAGGATGCACAACCTTTACACTTGACAGATTCCCTTTTATTTCTTTCACCTTGAATTGGTCTTCCGGTATGATNGTGAATTCAGGGTAAGGCGTAGGTNCTGGGGAAGGAGTCGGAGTTGAGGTGGGCACAGCCGTTGGATACGGGGTGTAACTATAAGACAGTTTCGTTCCCAGGAATGCGGAAACCATATTTTCNTCCTTACCAGCGACATACACTNAGGAATCATCCGCACTAATATTGACACTATATGCTCCTTCGAGCCCATCCACGCCTAGTTGACCATCTTTAAAATAGCCCCTTAGAGTGAAAGAACCTGTTGAGGGATTTCTTCTGAATACAGTTATCATGTCATCAATCGCCGCTGTTACAACGATGTGTTTACCGTCTGATGTGATTTCCAGAGAAGATGCCCAATCTAAGCCATCGATACCATTGGTATTGTCCTTGAGAAATCCTATGAGTGAGAGAGACCCTGTCGACGGNTCTCTTTTAAATGCTGTAAGGGAATCAGATGTGGCAGCGGTGATATAAAGATGTTTGCCATCAGGAGTCACTTCCAAGTCTGAAGGCGACCAAAGTGATGTGATTCCGTNTTGTNCATTAGATATGTATCCTAAATAATTTAGTAAACCGGTTGTGTCATCTATTGAGAATGCAGCGACCGAATTACCCTTCCATCCGGCACAGTAAAGGTGTTTACCATCAGGGCTTATGGCTATAGCTGTTGCCCCTTGTATTCCATGCACACCATNTAAGCCGTTAACGTAAGATCTGATAAAAGATAATTGGCCGCTTGTTCCATCGATTGAAAAAACTCCTATGGCGTTGTCTTCGAAGCCTGCAGTGTATAGATGAGATCCGCTAGGGCTGATTNGAATATCTCGTANACCGTCTAACCCTTCCACGCCAGCAGTATTGTCAATATGGTGTTCTATGTAAGCTAGTGTGCCGGTAGCCGAATTTATGCTGAATGCACTTATGGAGTCTCCTATGCTACTTCCGGCGTATAGGAATTTGCTATTGGAAGATGATTCGAGAGTGTAAACTCCGTCTAAATAATTTGATGCACTCTGGCTANCATTAATTTGTCCGTTGTATGTGAGAATGGACGTGGTAGCACTTGCAGAGAAGATACCTATCGTATCCTCATCGTATCCTGCAGTGTATAGTACCTTCTCGTTGCTGAGCAGTTCGACGTCAGTAACCCCTTNGAGACCGNCGACCCCTTGAAAATTGTTAGTACTTTTACCTGAATACGTAATCATGCCAGTGCTTGNGGATCTCGTGAATTCGACGATTGAATCTTCCCCTTTGCCTGCCACATATANGTGTNTTCCGTCGCTTGTAACGTCAGTAGAAACGGGAAATTGCATTCCATCGACGGTCNCTGTNCCGTCAATAGAGNCTTCTANATAGANAAGGGATCCATCTAAACTGCTTCTCCGGAAAGTTGAAATCGCATTATCATTTAAGCCAACTACATATACATGGAGGTTGTCGGGACTTGCCACGATTCCAAAAGCCCCATCCAATCCATCGACACCCAAGACCCCATCGACTTGGGCTTCTACGAAAGTGAGTGCTCCCGTCGAGGTACTTATGTTAAATACTGTCACCGCATCATCGTTCGGTGCCGTGACATAAAGATACTGTCCGTCTGGGGAAACGAGGAGATCATTTGCCCCGTTTAGGGATGTAATGCCACCCGACCCGTCCTTTTTCATTTCTACGTAAGATAGTACCCCGGTTGAAGTGTCTCTTGAGAANACCGTTACCGCATCGTCGANTANCCCCGTAGAATAAAGGAATCGGTTGTCAGTACTCATTGATAGTCCTCTTGAACCATCNAGGCCATCCACACCAGCTACTCCGTCGGTGATTGATTCTTTGAATGTTAGTGTGCCNAAGTAAGCATGCCGGTCGAAGACCACTATCTGATCATCATGAGTTCCTGCTGCGTAAACATTTTTTCCGTCGGGGCTCACCAGTATCCCGCTGACGCCATCCAACCCATGGACGCCGAATATGCCATTCTTATGTTTTTCGATAAAGGTCAATAACCCGCTTTCGGTATCTCTTGAAAATACTGCCACGGAATCGTCGGCCTCACCTGCTGCATAGAGGTGAAACCCGTCTGGACTTATTGCAAGGTCGTGAACTTGGGATAGACCGTCAATCCCGTTTTCGTTATCTGTGTAAGTTTGAATCTGCTGTAGTCTTCCAGTGAAGGAATTCCTCGAAAAAAGAATGATTGAATTGCTTCCGGAGGATGCAGCATAAACATGATTGTTTCCTGGAGCAATTACAACACTTGTTGGTTGTGAAAGGTCAGTAACGTCCCACGTGCCGTCTTTCTCTGAGTCTGTGAAACTTAAAGTGAAATCACTATATATTGCGCTTTGTGCAGTTTCTCCCGGAATCAAGTAAAAAGCTAAGAAGGCGACGATGAACCCAAGGACAGCTATACATAGTCCGATGGGAAATCGGAGATATTCCTTCGTAATTGTTTGAAGGATCATATGTCTGTGATGAAATTTCACCATGTAAGTTTCTTGATAAAGATCTTCCTTTCGGATATGGCATCGTGGTAAATACCAGGGTTAGGCGAGCTAAATAAGATGTCTGTAATAACTGTACTTTCTCCTATTTCCTAGGTTCCCATGAGAAAAATTTTATAGCGGTGAACAGGCCAATGAGCAGCCACGCGGACATGATGAAAATACTAGTAACATTGAAACCTGCGCTGCCTACAAGGGGATTGAAAGCATCTTGTAAAGCGATTGAGAATGACCTTACCGGGAACACATTAGCTACCATGTTCAGCCATGACGGTGCCTGATCCATCGGTATGAAAACATCTGAAACAAAAAGTAGGGGCAGGATAGAGGCGTTCACAACAGCAGGTGCGGCATCGGCGTTTGGTATGAGAGTTGTTACGGCCACTCCGAGGCAACTGAAAGTTGCAGNTCCNAGNAGAAGTGTTGTCAGAAACGNCAANGCCGTTTTAGTTGGTANAGANACGTCAAACAGAAAGGNTCCAATTNCCGTGACGATGACAACCAGAAGNGCGGATATAAGAGTATTGTGTGCTATTTTNCCGAATAAGAATGNAAAAGCAGGNAATGGAGTCCCTCTTATCCTTTTTAGAATTCCNCTATCTCTAGAAATCGTTAGGTTCATAGCTAAACCNGTGTATGAAGAATTNATAACTGAAAATGCAATAATCATTGGTACGTAAAAATCCGAGAGGTTTAAGGTTCCTTGTGGCCGCTCAATTACGTTTTTCCCGAAGGTGAGATTGATGATAAATAGAAACATGAGCGGGAAAANAAAAGTGAAAAACGCAGCAACAGGATTTCTCCAGAATGCCATATCCTCATAAAGAATTTGTCTTATACCTAGCCGAATTGCTTTTATCACTCGAGTCTTACTTTGCCAAGTGTTCCCCTGCCTTCTACGAGTTCAATGAATATTTCGTCTAAGGATTGTTGTTGTACCGAAAGACCTCTTAGTTCTATTTCCTCGTTTAATGCCCAACTTGCTAAAATTGCCAGCGAAGACATTGGAGTCGTAGTTTCTAGCTTAACTTCATTCCCGATCACATTTGCCAGTTTGGAGATTTCTACTGGNATCCTATTTATGGCATCGTCGAGTTCNAATTTTATAGTCGTGGCCTTTTTATACGTTCTCAATTCCTCCAAAGTACCTTCTGCCTCTATAATTCCTGCGTTTAGTAAAGCGATTTTGTCGGCGAGAACTTCGGCTTCGTCCATATAGTGAGTTGTCAGCAGGATCGTTTTCCCTAGTTCCCTCAAGCTAGCGATCATGTTCCAGGTGTTCCGCCTNGCATAGGGATCCAACCCGGTCGTGGGTTCATCCAAAAACAATAATTCAGGGTCTCCCACTATTCCTAACGCCACATCAAGCCTGCGCCTCTGACCGCCCGAGAGTCTGCGTATCCTGATATCACTTTGTTCCCTTAGTCCAGTAACATCGAGAATTTCATTTATCGGCTTGGGATTTTGATAAAATCCGCTGAATTGTTTGATGATCTCGCCGACTTTCAGGTAAAGATCTACACCTGTTTCTTGCAGTACTATTCCAACTCGTGACCTCAAATCTTCGGGGCTTGAATCGGGATCATAGCCTAGTACGGAAACATGACCTGAAGTTCTTTGTATGTACCCCTCCAAGATTTCCATTATTGTTGTTTTACCTGCTCCATTAGGACCAAGCAAGGCAAATATCTCACCTCTATTTATTGTAAAGTTGATGCCTCTTAAGGCTTCCAAATCGCCATAAGATTTTTTCAGGTCCCGTACTTCAATAGCTGTTTCCATCATTTCCTTAATTGTGAATGTTTATCCAGAAGGCGTGCAATACAGATGGGGTGGGTATTACTATGGAATCTTATCTATACTCAACTTTAGCCATCTAAGATAATGGTTACAAAACATAGAAGGGACATTCATTAATGACCAAAANACAAGCTAGTGGTATGTCGCAGCAGCGGCTATTGAGGGTGGATGATCACATCAAGCGAAACTATCTTGATACCGAAAAGCTCACGGGAGCACTTACGGCAATATATAGAAATGGGAGGCTGGCACACTATTCGACACTAGGTCTTATGGACAGGGAACAGAATAAGCCCGTCCTCTGGGACAGCATTTACCGTATTTATTCTATGACAAAGCCGATTACTTCGGTTGCACTAATGACGCTCTATGAGAGGGGGCTTTTTCAATTAGACGATCCTGTTGCGGAATACATTCCAGAATTTAAAAACCTTGAAGTATACGTATCTGGACAACTCGGTTCATTCAAAACGAAAAAACCTCACAGACCTATGACAATTAATGATCTCCTCTCACACCAATCGGGGCTTACCTATGATTTTAGTTACAGAACTGAGGTGGATGCCGCATACAGGAAGATAGGCGTCGGTCGCAGAAGCCAAAATAGTCTAAAAGAATTGATCGGATCCCTGTCGAGTTTGCCATTGGAATTTTCTCCAGGCGAAAAGTGGAATTACTCTATATCCACTGATGTTTGTGGATACCTTGTAGAAGTATTGTCAGGTAATACTTTGGATAAATTCTTTAAGGAGAATGTATTTGACCCTCTTGGTATGGTGGATACAGGGTTCTACGTGAATGACGATAAGATACACAGGCTTTCTGCCAATTACTTATTTCGTGCTGATGGTCCGCCCCGTCTTATTGAAGACATGCAGGAGGATGAAAACACTGCTCTTCCAGGATTCCTTTCCGGTGGCGGAGGACTTATGTCCACTGCAGAAGATTATCTAGCTTTCTGCCGTATGATACTGGGAAAGGGAACGTTTGATTCTGAACAATTACTGAGTAGAAAAACTATCGAACTTATGTCCTCTAACCATCTTGAAGGAGGTTCGCAACTATCAGACGTAGCGTACGGTAGGTGGAGCGAATCAACTTTTAAAGGAACTGGATTTGGACTTGGCTTTTCCGTGGTGATTGATCCATCGCTATCTCAAGTACCCGGTTCACCTGGCGAATTAGCATGGGGAGGAATGGCTAGTACTGCTTTCTGGATAGATCCACTGGAAGATCTTGCTGTGGTTTTTATGACCCAGTTGGTGCCCTCGGACACATATAACATACGCAGAGAACTTCGAACACTTGTTTACAGTGCTATTGAGGACTAGTGGACATGGCTATATCGGGAAACCTGTCAGACCAAGGATTGCACATCTCAAACAATCTTGCNCACCTCAGAACCTCATGATCGCTANCAAACGGTCCGATGACCTGTATCGCGGTTGGAAGCCCGTCGCTGTGGAATCCTGATGGTAATGTAATCGCAGGGTGACCGGTTAAGTTGAATGGATGTGTGTACGGGTACCAGGCTTGCCTGACGATACCGGCTTTCTCCCCTTCAATCATAACGGGATCGTATAGGTCGCGGTCTATCTCAAGTGCGGTACGAGATAAGGTAGGCGTGACTACGAGGTCAAACTCATTAAACCAACTCTGGACTTCCCTAAATAAAGTAGTTCTCTTGTAGACTGCCTCTTGGAGTTCGGTTGCGGAATAGTCCTCCGCTTCTTGTATTGATCTGATGAAAGAAGGAGTCATTTCGCTGGACCATTCGGATAGATATCTTCCAAATCTAGCTTTCCAAGCTGACTGATTGATTATTCTCCAAAACGGTTCAGGAGATTCGAAAGGATCATCAACTTCGATAACCTTTGCACCATGAGACTCNAGAGATTTTACGGCTTTTGAGGTGATTGAAAGTAACTCAGTNTCAATTATCGTGTTTCCTAATAGCGGTCTCCAAGCTATGCGAAAACCTTCTAGATCGCCTGGATCAGAAATGTAGCCTTGGTAGTCTTTCTGCTTCCTACCTACGGAATGAACGTCCGATGGGTGCGGTCCTGACATTATCGAGAGCATGAGAGCTGCGTCACTTACTGTCCTGGTCATAGGTCCCGTGTAGCTGTAATTACCGAATGAATCTGGGTTGGAGTCGTTAGGTACGGTTCCCAGAGTTGCTTTCATACCTACAATCCCATTTGCTGCAGAAGGTATTCTGATTGATCCCCCTCCGTCAGTGCCGACATGAATATATCCAAGGCCAGCAGCAGCGGCCACTGCGGCCCCTCCACTTGACCCTCCGGCTATTCTGTGACGGCTCCATGCGTTTGTAGTATCTCCAAATATAGGAGCGCTGGTAAAAGGTTTATGTCCGAACTCTGGTGTCGTGGTTTTCCCAATAAGAATCGCGCCAGCTTCTTTCAAGCGGGAGATTGCAACTGCATCAGATTTGGGAAAATTTTCATCAAATATCAATGAGCCCATTGTTGTTCGTACGCCCTGAGTATTTATCAGGTCTTTCACGGTAAAAGGGACTCCCTGGAGTGGACCGAGTTTTTCCCCGTTGGAAACGGCTGAATCGCTGGATCGGGCCGCATCGATAGCCTGATCCTCACAAATGGTTATGAAGGCGTTGAGGGTTCCTTGAGTAGCATTGGCCCTGTCAATAGCTAGCTGTGTTACTTCCACGCTTGTTATTTCACCTTTCTTAATTAATCTAGCTACTTCAGTAGCGGAAATATATGCCAGATCATTATTTGTGCCGCTCATTTAAATTCTCCTAATAGTTTCACGACAAAGTACGATATTTGATGGACATCTTCATGGGCTAAATTATACGTCTCACAATGGTAGGGTGATTTCGTCAAGACTTACAAATATGGTTCATTGGTAGTCGTTAAAAATGATATGTGGAGAGAACTTTTTGGTAATGGGTTCGCTTCGTTTCGAACAGATCGGGCCAATGGTTGATTTGAAATTTACGGTGTTATAGTGTTCGGCTTCTCTATTCAAGAATCTAGGAGGTTATTCCCAAAAATGTACCCAAGTAAGATCAGAGAGAAAATTGAAAACCAAGATTTGTTGTTGAGTTCATCTATCTTTAGCAGGGAATGGCATAATGCTGCTGCGGTATACCAGACTGGACCTGACTGGGTTTGGATTGACCAAGAGCACTCTCCCTGGGGAACAGAATCACTGGGGCCGATATGTGTGATGGCAAGACAGGCAGGNGTGGCTGGAGTTATAAGAGTGCCTTGGAATACNCCCGCTGATATAAANAAAGCATANGATTCTGGCGCCGTNGGNGTGATGGTTCCNCAAGTAGACAATNCCAACGAGGCAAANGAAGCNATTAGGTANTCCAAATANCCTCCNATAGGAGAGAGGGGAATAGCTCCNTGGTTTGCGGGNCCAATGGGAATTCCTGCAGGGGATGTCATTACACATGCTAATTCCGAGACTTTCCTCATACTCCAGATGGAAAGCACCGAGGCCTATGAGAGTCTTGATGAAACATTGGCGCTCAATGATTTTGAAGTTCTTCTTGTGGGTCCGGATGATTTGGCCGCATCTCTTGGGGTACCCGGTAATAAGTATCATGAAAAGGTAGAGAGGGTGATGAGAGACGTTGCGGAAAGAATGAGAGGCGCTGGCAAGTCCCTGGNAACNACCTTTGGCACACCTGAAGAAGCAAGAAGATGGATTGCTGAGGGTTACAGGATGATGAACATTGGAAGCGTAGTCTCAATCGGCACCATACAGATGAAAGAGGTTTATGCGGAGTTGAGAGAAGAGTTCGCATAACATAGTGTTTGGTCTAGGGCTGAAATAAATAAATCCCCTTCATCAAGGGGATTTATTTGCTGAATAGGGTTATTAGAAGGCGTCGAGATAGGACGCTATCTTANCTAGATCGCCTCTTGTGTAGGATCCTAAGCTTCTAAAGTTCAGATCTGTGTAGTTCTTGATCCAGCGAAGAGTTATTTTTCGAGAGGCATGGTAGCGACACTCTAATTGAGAGTATTCGTTCGCTTCNACAACAGTTTCTCTTACTCTGAGGATGTCGGCTGTTTCTGAATCGATAATGCTTTTCACCAAAGTAAACGTGTGGATCTCATTTGTGTCTCGGTCTTGTGCGGTATGGATAATCCTCTGCGCTACCTGGCCCACAGATATCCTTGCTGTAGCTAGATCTTCCATAAGAGCGGGTCGGTTTCCCTCGCGGCCCTCCATACTGTCAATTCCCTTGGCACCTCTTCCATTGAGCCATCCTTCCACNTATTCGATTATTGTTCGGACATTCCTTCGTGTTCCCTCAATGGTTATGTCACCTACCGGGGTATCTATATTGATCGGATAGTTTTNNGGGTCCTGCATATCCTTTGNTGGCTGCNACCCGGTGCCCCACCATTCTATGAATGGGTCAGAGGCGGTCTTCATGTGATAAATGTGCGCGCNCCATCCTCTCAAGAAACCTTGTTCAGCCTCCCATTTCTTGTCTCTGCGTATAGACTCTGCGGCAATTTGGTTAGTATCCTGGTCTTTACTAGGTAGTGCAGTAGCCATACCGCCTATTGCGACAGCACCACGTTTTAGGCAAATAGCCACCAATCTTCTGAAGATATTGGAGATGAAATCAGTCGTCTTGATGTCGATGTCAAATCTGTCTGGCCAGACGGAGGTTGGGTCTGACATAACGTATTCTAGAATGCTTGCTTTTAGATCCCATCTCGCTGCGTTAAGTCCGGCACCATAGGGCCCGAGTGCGTGGAGCATGTTCTCCATTCGGAAAACTGTCGGAAGGGATTCAACCAGAATGATCGCTTTAATAACGGCATCCTTATCGAAATTTAGATGATCTCTNCTGGCGTCAAAAAAGTCTCGGTATATCCTTGCCTCTTCGACGCTCTCAAGTTTTGGAAGATAAAAATATATTCCTTCACCTCGAGCGATTTGCGCTCGACCTGCATGGAATAGAGTTAGCGCTGTGCTAAGTATTGTTGCNGATACGGGACGGCCGCCAATTTTGACTTCTGGTTCATCGAGGTGCAAACCTCTTTCTCTGTGCATGAAAAAGGGAAGCTTTCCGGGAGCAAGCTCGTATATTTTCCCNCTTGATTGGTCTTCATATCTGANGGTCCTCTCCACTGCGTGGAGCCTATTCAATGCCGAATTAACAGTATCCCCGAATGAGTGTCCGCTTGAATCCTCGTCATCATCCAGGTATCCGACGGCTCTTTCACCCTCTGGGCCTGGATTTAGAGCATTTATGAACATACTTGGAATGCTCGCNGGACCTGAAATCTCGATTCCGGGCAGTTTTAGTTCATCAGGCACTGGATCTACAACCCAATCGCNGGTGTTCGCCTCAGTTTCAGGAATTTTTAGGGAGTCGTAGCCTTCGCTATGGGNCCACTCNAGGGTGTGCTGCCTGTCCAATCGGGCTTTTGAAACCCTGTCAGAGAAAGCCTCGTGCATCGTTTGTAAGTACTNTATAAACTGTTCTGTGAAGAGAACGTCGGTCCCTTCAATCCTCGGATAAACGATTTGAGATAGCTCAGTTGTCATTTTCCGTATCCAAATAATTAATGTATTTTGGTTCTGAGTAGTTCGGAGTGTTTTTCNCGGAGTTTCGTCACTTTNGGAGCTATGATGAACTGGCAGTACGGTTGATACGGATTATTTTGGAAAAATGATTGATGATAATCCTCACCTTCAAAAAAGGTTCCAAGCGTAGAAACTTCTGTGACGATTGGATCAGGATAGACCTTGTCGGCCTCAAGCATACTTATTACAGACTTTGCGATACTCTCTTGTTCATCGTCGTGACANTAAATCGCTGACCTGTATTGTGTACCNATATCNTTNCCCTGCCTATTGAGAGTTGTTGGATCGTGATAAGCAAAGAAGATTTCAAGGACNGTCGTATAGTTCAACTTAAGTGAGTCGAATGTAACTTGAATCACTTCGGCATGNCCNGTNGCACCTGAGCATACCTCTTCATAAGTCGGGTCGATCGTATGCCCTCCAGTGTAACCTGAGACTACTTTATCAACTCCNNCTACTAGCTCAAAAACTGCCTCAACNCACCAGAAGCAACCTCCGGCGAGCGTNGCNACCTCCGTATGATCCGCCACCTCCGTATGATCCATCTACGACTCCTGATTCCTGATTATAGATATCCTGTNTATGTTATTTTCAGGGGNNAGCATTATACACTCGATAGCCTACTNATAGTAAAAACGAGGTTTGCTTTCCATTTCTAAGTGGAGGACCTGTTTAATCTGTAAAATTTGATGATGCTTTTCTTTGAGCTGCAGATATTCACTCCCACGGTAAACCTTAAATGAACGATCTTCTAAAACGGACATTCATTTCCTTTCGNGTGCCGGGATACCGTCTGATGTGGGTAGCGGACATTGGACTGAATTGGGCTGAATTCATGGAGATCATTATTCTTTCATGGTTTGTTCTGGAGAGCACAAATTCCCCCCTCATCCTTGGTTTATTTGGGGCTCTCAGGTTCACAGGAACATTAGCCGCTCCCTTTTTCGGTGTTGTAGTAGATCGACTTGGCAGAAGGAAAATTTTTCTAGCCTCAAGGATTTCTTTTCTAGCTATTTCTACGACTGTGTTGCTTTTATCTCTTAATCAGTTGCTGACAGTTCCCATTGTCCTTGCACTGGCTTCAGTAGCGGGAATGTGCCGTTCAATGGACATGATAGTTCGTCAATCTGTATTACCAGAAATAGTTGGTGAGGAGAAACTTCAGAACGGTGTTGCCCTATCTAGAACAGGTAGAGATTTCACTCAGATTATCGGACCGGTCTGTGGTGGAATATTGATGGAAATGGCTGGAACTACATATAGCTATGTCGTCATTGTCCTATTGTATGCGACTTCCCTGCTATTGATAGCTCGAGTGAAAGGACTTCCAGATAGTGTGACAGCAAGGGGGAAGGATTCTGTGATTAGAAATGTCCAACAGGGCATAAGTTACGTTCGGTCTGAAAAGATAATCATGGGTCTCCTGGTCATCGCATTTATAGTGAATTTCACTGCATTCCCAATGAACAATACCCTTTTAGCTGTAGTTGCTAAAGACATCATGGATAGAGGGGCTACCAGTTTAGGTTGGTTAATGGGAGCTTATTCCTTTGGTTCCTTGCTAGGGTCCCTGACAATTGGGTCCATATCANGTATGGGTTCGGCAGGTCGAGTAATGGTAGTTGGATCTATTTTATGGCATGTCGGTATCCTTGTTATGGCCTATATGAAGTGGTTCTATCCAGCTCTGCCTGTGTTGGTTTTGACAGGAATGTCCCAAGCTTTTGCTATGGTTACAATGGCCATGATGATCCTCAAGTACACGGCTACTGATATGAGGGGCAGAGTTCTAGGTCTCAGGCAGTTAGCAGTATATGGATTGCCCATAGGATTGCTATTATCTGGTTACTTGGCTGAACGGAATGGGGTATTTTCTGCCTTGATTGTTAATGGAGTGGTTGGTCTCGTATTATTGGCGTTGAGCTTAATGAAGTGGTCTGGTTTGCTAGTGAAAAGGAAGAGTTAAGAAGTGGTTAGGATTTGTCGTAAACATGGTGAGGGGTTTTATTCATGACGCCAGAGCAGGATCGGGTAAGGAATTATTTAATTGGNCAGGGGCGTAAATATTCCTTCCGTGAACTCTGGAAAAGGATGATAAAGGCCAGACTTCAACTAATTGATGAAGTTGAAAACATTACTCAAACCCAGGCGGATTTCGCTTATGATGCTGAAGAATGGACGATATCTGAGGTAACTCATCATGTGATCTTAAGCACGGAAAGGGTTGCAAAGGTAGTTGAATCCTTGTCCATTGGGGAAAATCCTGATGCTTCTGGTGTAGAACCTTCCAGAATCGGTGCTGATTCATGTATCGAAGTGCTCCAAGATAAAATTTTAAGAGGAGCTTTAAGATGGAGTTCGATGACCGAAAATCTGCCTGGTAATCCTGATCTGTCGTTCACCGCGAAACATGATTTCTTTGGCGAACTCGATGCACGCGCCTGGTACCTGTTTCAGAGAGTGCACGATCTAGATCATCTCAATCAAATCAAATCAGTGAAGGAGCAGAAAGATTATCCTGAGATTTGACTATGTGATCATTTTGTACCAGGAGGATAAGGATTGAAAATCGCAATACGGTCCTTTTCAGGTGTAAAATCTGACGTTTCAAGCTGGAAGTTGGTCGCCGAATTTGCACGAGAAGCAGAGGATCTTGGTGTTGATTCCCTGTGGACCTCGGAGGCTTGGGGGACCGACGCCATAACACCGTTGGCTTATTTGGCCGGTCATACGTCGTCAATCCGATTGGGAACGGGAATAGTTCAGGTTGGGAGCAGGACNCCGGGCAATCTTGTAATGACTTCCTTGACGATGCAATCCATCTCAGAGGGTAGATTTATACTCGGTCTCGGAACAAGCGGCCCACAGGTAATCGAAGGTTGGCACGGTGTTGGCTTTGGGAACCCTGTTATCCGCACAAGGGAAATGATTGAGATAGTTAAGATGGGGGTGTCTGGAGAAGCGTTGAGTTACTCGGGCAAACATTATTTGTTGCCTTTACCGGGAGGGGAAGGAAAAGCGATCCGAACAAGTGCTCCCGCAAGTCAACTCCCGATATTTGTNGCTTCCCTNGGGCCNACGAATCTAGAAATGACCGGTGAAATAGCAGATGGATGGTTGGGNGGATGTTTCATTCCGGAAACTGGACATGTTTTCCTGGATAAAATTCGAAAAGGCGCAGAGAGTGCGGGTAGAACATTAGATGACATCGAACTTGTAATTCCACTGTCGCTTGAGTTCACAGAAGATATCGAATCAGCAGGAAAACGTCACGCAAGAGGTTACGGTTTCACATTCGGCGCAATGGGATCCTTGAAAAATAATTTCTACAAGAATGCATATGCCAGACAGGGATATGGAGAGGCTGTGGATGCGGTACAGAAACTCTGGAAAGATGGAAGAAGGGAAGAGGCAAGAGAACTTGTACCTGTTGATCTTGCTCTCAAGTCGAACCTCATAGGTACACCAGATATTATTAAAGATCGCATTAAATTGTACCGGGATATAGGTATAACAACCCTTAAAGTGGACGTGCCAGGAGATTCTATTTCGGAGAAAGTGGAAGTACTGGGTAAGCTCATGGACTTGATGTCGGCCGTGGGAGGCTAAGGTTAGTTGAAACTGGCACTCTTCACTCATCTTTCATGGCCCGAAGGCGTAAATCAGTCTGATGTCTTTCATAATTCGGTGAAGCAAGTTCAGTTGGCGGAGTCAATGGGCTATCATGCAGCATGGTTCGCTGAACACCATTTTACTCGGTATAGCATGGGATCATCACTGCCAGCTATACTCGGACATATGGCTGCGGCCACCCAAAATATTCGTCTTGGAACCGGGGTTATTGTTCCCAATCTTCACCACCCGATTAGAATCGCAGAAGACACCGCTACGATAGACGTCTTGAGTAACGGGAGACTTGATGTAGGGTTTGGAAGAGGNGTATTTAGCTATGANTANGGCGGCTTCAAGATACCNGCNGAGAATAGTCAGGAAAGATTTCGNGAAACTGTCCTCGCTGTCCGNGANATNTGGACTCGNCGACCGGTTAGTTTAGAAGGCNNATTCCATACTTTCGACAATATAGATCTTGTGCCTACTCCGGTTCAAGATCCCCATCCTCCGGTATATATTGCTGCGACTCGTTCCGTGGATACGTTAGATTTTCTCGTAAAAAATGGATTTCGGCTTTGTATTGCCGTTGTGCAAGATACGGAACCGGCATTGGAACTTTTGACTAGATATAGAGATAAGTGTCATTCTGCCGATCGAGCTGATGATATAAATGAGGTACCGTTTTTTAGATATATTCACGTTGCAGATACTGAGGAAAAGGCTGTAGAAAACACCCGCAGTCATATAGATTGGATTCAGGACATCATGCAGTGGAAAAGACACTTGTCAGATAAGACAGAAGTAGACCAATCTATGGATGACTGGAGAAACGAACGAGATGAACTACCTCCAGATTACGAATACATCCGCAACAACCGGGCATTCATTGGCACACCTGAAGAAATAGCTGAGAAAATACTACGACTAAAATCGAAAGGAATAACTTACTTTGGATGTAATTTCGCGATGGGTGGCTTGGGACAAGACGAGATCGTTCAATCCATGCGTCTTTTTCATAGCAAAGTAAGGCCTTTAATCGACTAGGCGTATTCTCATTTGTCTAAGAATTCAGATATCCAGTTGTCGTGATCGCTTGTCCTCGTAACTTTCTTGATTAAATCGGAGTACTGACTTGATTTTACTAACTCTGAAGGTTTCTTTCCGGCTTTAAGAGCCTTTAATGTGTCGTGTACTGCCTTAACGCCGGCCATATATGGTAGATGGCCCTGCAGTGCAACACGAACCCCCATAGATCCGAGATATTCCTGATCCTCCAACTCTGGGGACAGGCTGCCAAGCATTATCGGAATCGAGATAGAGTTCCGTATGGTCTCAAGTTGTTTTCGGGTAGAAAGACCCGCGAAAAACATCGCATCTACGCCGATTTCTTCATAATTTTTAGCTCTGAGCATTGCATCTTCGGGTCCAGAAACTTGGAACGCGCTAGTTCTACCTGCAACGACCAGAGCGGGATCAATACGCCCCGCCAGAGCAGCTTTCATCTTACCAACACCTTCCTCAATCGAAATAAGTTGTATCTCACGAGAACCGTGCTGCCTCGGAAGTAAAGTGTCTTCGATGGTAAGTGCTGAAACTCCAGCGTTCTCAAGTTCTTCGACTGTTCTTTTAACGTTGAGCGCATTTCCATATCCGTGGTCTGCGTCGACAAGGATGGGTAGCTCGTTGCCACGGCATATACGCCTAGCCTGTTGTGCAAATTCTGTAAGAGTCAGGACAATATAATCGGGTGCCCCAAGAACAACGGCTGACGCGATGGATCCGGCGAACATTCCTATCTTGAATCCAAGTTCGGTTCCTATACGAGCTGAAATTGAGTCATATACTGACGCAGGGAATTCGCATTTATTACCTTCTAGAATATCCCTGAAAACGAGTCGCTTATCTGTGTCTAGCATATGAATCCCCCCTTTTTAGGTATCATCCAAAACGAATTCGCTTGAAGCAGAAGTCTAGCAGAGGATTAATATGAACCATTTTTCGCCGCTTAAGGTCCTTGATATGTCAATAGTGGTAGAGTGGCAAATGAGCAGTGATCTGAGGGGTGAGAATATTTTCTGGAATAGAGGTGATATGTTTTGACCAAGGTAATAATAGCAGTCTTTGACGGCCTCCAGCCCGCCCAGATCGACTCTTCAGTCTGCCCCAATATTCACCAGCTTTCTCAGGATGGATGTTTCTTCGAGAGTCATCACCCGGTATTTCCATCTGTTACTAGAATCAACGCGGCGTCAATGGTTACAGGTGTTAACCCAGGCTCACATGGCTTGCCAGGGAATACCTTCGTGGCAAGGGATTTTGATCCGGGCAGAGTGCTTTCCGCCATGGAACCAGAACTCGCAGCTATCGCGTCTTCGGGTCTACCGGTCCTGTACACACCAACCTTGCAGGAAATACTTAGTACAGTTGGCTTGGAATATATGTCTATAGGGGTCGGGACGAGTGGTAATGCATATGCACACAACCCACGAGGGGAAGAGTTTGGNGGTGCAACGATTCATCCTGACTTTTCTATACCATCATCATTACATGCCAACTTGTTAGGTAGCTTCGGTGAATGGCCTGCTGAATCGATACCAAACACAGACAGGTATGTTCATGCTATGGATATATTTTTGGATTTTGTTTTGGAAGAAAAAAATCCCGATGTGGCGCTCATATGGTCTTCAGAGCCTGACAAATCACAGCATGCTTTTGGCGTGGGTTCCNNAGAGTCTTGCGCTGCCCTCNCTCAGGCCGACGCTCAGTTCGGAAGGCTTCTAGGCTACCTTGAAGCTTCTCCAAATCATAAAAAGGCCGACGTATTGGTTTTATCAGACCACGGCTATTCCACGATCATTGGAGCCGTGGATATCGAGNGGGAAATGAAACGAGCAGGATTCCATGTGGGTCCAGGGCCCGAGGGTGTTCTGGTTGCGTCCAATGGNGGGAGCGCTCTTATTTATGTGGGTGAGGCTAACCGGGATTTAGCAGATAGAATCGTGAGCTGGTTGATTTCGAATGAATGGTGTGGCGCTATACTGGCCTCAGAAAGGTTGGGACATATAGAAGGTACGATCCCTGCTTCAGTTATNTCTTANGATGGCCCTAGGTGTCCNGATATCACNGTCTCCTTCAAATGGACTTCTGAGATGAATGTTGAACGATTTGCTGGGCANGTTTACTCAACCGGTGGAGCTCCTGGTCTTGGNCAACATGGTTCAATGAGCAGGCACGAGATGAACAATACCCTTTTATGCAGAGGGCCGAGNTTCAGGAAAGGNGAACGCATACTTTCACCTAGCGGNAATATAGANGTAATGCCNACCGTTCTGGATCTTTTAGGTGTCNCCGTTCCCGAATCTATTGANGGAAGAGTGCTGGAAGAAGCCTTTTCTNATTTNGAAGGTGAGATAGTGTCGGAGACTAGAGAATATGTTGCTACTAGAAAAACCGAAAAACATACCTATGAACAAAGNATTGTTGTTTCAAGAGTTGATAACTCTATTTATCTGGATGANGGGAATTCATCAGTTCGGATTACAAAAATATAAAGGAGATAAGAATTCTATGGGATCACAGAGAGCTGTGACGCTAGAACGATTCAACTGGGAAGATAATCCAGACGATAAAGATGTCAATTTCAAGCGCGAAGTGGCACTCTACACAATTGATGATCCGCTTCCGACCGTTAATAGGCTCAGTAGAAACTTGGATATCCCGGTAGGGGCCGTGATTCAATATGTTCTCTGCAAATGGGCTGCCTCTGGTAGTGATGCCTTGCTTGAAATTGGCCCCGATATGGTGGAGAAAATGTCTGGGATTCTTATTAAGGCAGAAGATGCGGACACGGATCAAGCCCGCCTCGAAGCGTACGATTCAATCAGAAACATAATTTCGTGGTTGAGGGTTCCTTTGGATAATCCCGAATACAGATCTAGCTGATTCCGAGCTCCTGTCTCAAATCAGTAATAGTCTGAGCTCTGTTCCGGGTCTGTCGTCGTTCCCTCAGTCCAATCGGAAGGTTTTCTACCTCGGCTTCAACTTTAATAGCCACAAAAACGGGGCCTTTTTCATTCATAATCTCATCAAGACTGGTTGAAAGTTCTTCTAGGTCATCGAAACTGTATGTCGCGGCATAACCTGAACCCTCTGCTATGACCGCATAGTCGATTGCCTCCGAGTTCGGTACTGGTTGCCCGCCAGTAGTCGCATAGCAACCGTTGTCCAAAAGGAAATGGACGAAATTTTCCGGTTGCTTGCCAGCGACGGAGGCTAAAACTCCCAGATTCATAAGAAGCGCACCCTCTGTATCAAAGTGAACTACTTTCTGGTCAGGTAACCCAAGTGCTAGCCCGAATATAGCTGAAGTTGACTGTCCCATGGCGCCACCTAGTGAGATGTCGCGATTAAGGTTTGTCGTTATGTCAGACCAATGCTTTCCGGAAGTTCCTTGCGCGGAGACAATNGCGTCTCCCCTGTGTTCTTGAAAAGCTTCAAATACCTTCTTTGCCTCGATCATTCAGTTACTCCTAATAAAAATGGATTTCCAAATGTATATCTGGGTTAGATTTATCTGTTAAAACCGTGATACTCGTCTCCAATAAGGACCACAACAGGGCGTTTGGTACGGCGGGTTTCTTCGAAAGCTTCGGTAATCCTGGGGCCGTCTTCGTCGTGTTCTACGAGGTAGTAATTAAGTCTGAATGCATTTAAGAATGGCTCTGTGTATACAGCTGCAGAGTCAGGCGTGTTCCCTTTTCTTGTCCAGCCTCGATATCCCACCACCATCAGTAGAGGGAACCCGGCATCAAGTGCCATACCTCGAATGGAATCTCCGGATTCCATCATGCCCGTATTTTGGATTAGAACAACAGGTACTTTCCCTGCCACGTTAAGACCTAGCGCGACAGACATTGATTCGCCTTCCCTTGAAACAGGCACTACATCTAAAGATTCTTGTTTCTCCATGAGCTCATATAGGTAGTTTGTTTCACTATCAGGGATGGTTATTATGTGAGTAACCCCGTTCTTCTGGAACTCTTCAATCAGGGTTTCTGGCCTCAAGATATCCGTTTGCTGTTCCACCATGTTTATACCTCCATATTCGTAGTTCTATTCGAAGCGTTTTTAGACAACCCGATCTGACTCGAGTTTCTGTTATCGTTTTTCCTCATCTGTTTGAGTGGCGCAAGTATATACGACTGGGATATGTGTGTCGTGGCGCATGGAAATGGAGGGGACAAGGCAATGTACGCGGCAGTTTTTGTACTTAGAATCTGATAGTAACCGAGGGGAGGTATATGTTATACAGAATTGAATGTATGGCCTTCGAATCGGCAGAAAATATCAGACTAGGAACACTGTCCGAATTCCCATGTCTAACCGCTTAATTTTGGAAATTGAAACCGCATGTTCTCGTTAAATAGCGATCATTATTTGCAAGCAAAACTATTTCCTTATTTACTGATGGAGGATTCATGAATTACTATTATCGTAATAACGGGTGGCTGTACGTTTGGAATCGCCAGTGCTGACATCTGAAATCGAGAAGAAAGGCCCCCTTTATTTATGAACCTTGCCAAGTTAATCGGTAAGCAACCGATATTCACATGGCGTAGCTCTCTTTTCTACGGATGGTGGTTGGTTATAATCACTCTCTTTCTTAATGCCTCGACCGGATCTCCTACATTTGGAGGTGTCGGTATATGGGTCGATTCCTTGGAGAGCGAATTTGGTTGGAGTCGTACTCAACTGTCTCTGGCATTCTCTTTGGGCCAATTAGAGGGAAGCATTATAGGTCCTCTGGTTGGAGTCCTTGTCGACAGGGTAGGGCCTAAGAACGTTGTACTGGTTGGAGTCTCAATAATAGGTGTCGGATTTTTGATCTTGAGTCAAACTAACACCCTCTGGATGTTTTATCTCGCCTATGGCGTCATCATGATGGGTGCCTCTGGTGGCGGTTGGCTCCCAATGATGACTGTTATTAATAACTGGTTTGATAAGAAGAGAAGTATAGCGATGGGGTTTGGCGGTATTGGATTTTCTCTTGGGAGTTTTCTTTTGGTCCCCGCTTTGGCCTGGTTTGTCGTTCCTGACAACGTTGGATGGCAAACGACCTCAATGAGCTTGGGAATTTTCTTTCTTTTAATTGCTTTCCCAATCACCCGTTTGATTAGGAACTCTCCTGAGGAGTTTGGGGAAGTTCCTGACGGTCTTGTATCTAAGTCAAAATCTGTGGAATCGGCGGATCATGTACAGAAAAATATGGATCTAGATTACACAATAATTCAGGTTTTAAAAATTCCGGCATTTTGGATACTTTCTATATGTAATGCCTGTTCTACGATGTTGATAGGAACGATGATGGTACACATGATTCTAGCTCTCAAGGATCAAGGAATACCTGTACAAACAGGTGCATGGATTTGGGGAGCAACTATGGGATTTTCTGGTGTCGCGCAGATTTTCGGGGGATGGCTTGGGGATAAAGTAAGAAAAAATATAGCCCTCTGTGTATTCGGCTGCCTGCAAGCGGTGGGCACGATCACCGCGACTTTTATCACTTCGATTTACCTTGCACCGATATTCATTTTGACATACGGACTGGGATTCGGGGCTAGGATTCCGTTGGGAACTGCTATTCGGGGAGAGTATTTTGGACGGAGGGCGTTTGGTAAAGTACTCGGACTTTCTATGGGACCTATGTCAGTGATGATGATGATCGGTCCTGTCGTAGCTGCAAGGATGTATGATGCACAGGGTAGCTACGATATGGCCTTTTACAGCCTTTCTACGGTATCGATTATTGGTAGCCTCGGATTCCTATTCGCTAGGAAGCCTGACAGAGGAGTTGAATAACATTGCTCATGAACGACTCTTTTTTTGGGATTTCTGAAGTCTTGCCCATGTATCCCTTAGAGTTACTGTGCGGTTGAATATAGGTGTTCCCGGTTTTGAATCCTCAGAGTCTGCACAGAAGTATCCCAATCGTTCGAACTGATACTTCTCACCGGGTCCAGCAGTTTTGAGCGAAGGTTCTAGCATTGCTTCTTTGATAACATCGAGAGAGTGTGGATTTAAGACGGTTTCTAACTCTTGCGCGGAAGAAATGTCTGGGTTGGGGTCGGAACAGAGTCGATCATAAAGCCTGACTTCTGAAGGTAGGGCATGCCGAGCACTAACCCAGTGAATTGTCGCCCTTACTTTCCTTCCATCCGGCGCGAATCCACCGCGAGTTTCTGGATCATACGTACATTGTAGTTCCGTTATTTCGCTCGTATCAGGATCTTTTATGACATTTTCACACTTTATGAAAAATCCGTATCTCAGTCTGATTTCCCTTCCTGGCGCAAGTCTGAAGAATTTTCTAGGAGGATCTTCCATGAAGTCTTCACGCTCTATGTATAATTCTCTTGAGAACGGGATTTCCCTTGAGCCTGCAGATATATCTTCCGGGTTGTTTAATGCAGCGAGGTATTCAACTTCATTTTCTGGATAATTCGTTATTGTGATCTTCAATGGGTTAAGAACAGCCATTCTTCTTTCGGCACGTTTATTGAGATCCTCTCGAAGGCAGTGTTCAAGTAATGCGATATCTGCGATGTTGGAGCGTCTGGTGATTCCTACTCGTCCACAGAAATCTCGTATTGATTCTGGGGTAAACCCCAATCGCCTCATACCAGATAAGGTTGGCATCCTGGGATCGTCCCATCCGTCCACATGTCCGGACTCCACTAGCCGAAGCAAGTTTCTCTTGCTAAGGATGGTATGACTAAGCAAGACCTTCCCAAATTCTATTTGTCTGGAAGGAAATACACCAAGTTGGTTCAGGAACCAGTCATAAAGAGGTCGATGATCCTCATATTCCATAGTACATAGTGAATGAGTGATACCCTCAATCGAATCGGATAGGCCGTGAGCGAAATCGTACATGGGGTATATTGGCCATTCGTTCCCAGTCTGGTGGTGAGGAGATCTAAGAATTCTGTACATGACGGGGTCACGCAAATTTAGGTTTGGCGATGACATGTCAATCTTTGCCCTCAACACCTGTGAAGCCTCTTCAAATTCCCCTGACTTCATTCTTGAGAATAGATCTAGATTATCTTCTATCGATCTATCTCGATAGGGACTGTTCTTCCCAGGCTCCGTAAGCGTTCCACGGGACTCTCTTATCTCATCAGGGGATTGGCTATCCACGTAGGCCTTGCCTGATATAACCAATTTGACTGCGTAATCGTAGAGTTGCTGAAAGTAATCAGAAGCATAAAGTTCCTTATCTCCCCAATCGAAACCTAACCACCTTATATCACGTTTAATTGCCTCGACGAATGCGTTGCTTTCCCTTGAAGGATTGGTATCGTCAAAACGCAAATTACAATAACCATTCGCTGCCTCTTTTCCTATACCAAAATTTAAGCAAACAGAGGTGGCATGGCCTATGTGCAGGTGTCCATTTGGTTCAGGAGGGAACCGGGTAATGATTTGATCATGCTTTCCAGTGGCAAGGTCTTCTCGCACAATGGCCCTAATGAAATCTACTGAATTCTTGTCTTGGTTATTCATGTAGTTACTTTCGATAATGACTTGCTTTTATAGCAGCTGTTAATAATAGACTCAAAACTAGGTAATTTTAGTGGACGAGTTCATAGAATGTTCTGCTGGTCCAAAATCATTCTGCACGCCACTTGGGTTCGTAGGTACCAAACGGTGAAGATACCGGCTCCCAGAAACTCGGAGTTTGGGAAAGTACGGCCGCTGGACGAGTATAAGATATATTTCCGTATGGTGAATGTTCTGATTGCAAGAATGCCTCGATTTCTTCTCGAGGAATTTCCGTGACATCCATGTGATTAGCTCTGCCAAGTGATGTAAGCCATTTGCCAGTTTGTGCAAGGGAAACCCTGACCCTCCAGCTACCTCCTTCTTCTGCTCTGTGCATTAATGCAACCATAGCTCCGAATGCCCCTAAATAGCCCGTTGCATGATCCAGCGCCTGGCACGGGAGATGGACCATTCCCTCTAATCCTGCTGCCTTTCCCCCTTCGTATCCTATTCCGCTCACTGTCTGAACTATGCTGTCAAAACCCCGGCGATGCGCCCAGGGACCTAGGTGACTGAAAGCGCTCAGTTCCACACAGATTATGCCAGGCCTTATTTCAGAGAGGTCTTCGGGGGAAAACCCTCTGGAAGCGATGCTTCCTGGACGGTATCCTTGGATGAACACATCTGCCCCTGCTGCGAGTTCACGTAATTTGGATCCGCCATTTTGATGTCTAAGGTCTAGTTCTGCAGGGTGCTTACCTCTGGACATGTCTAGCACGAGGGCTTCAATAACGTCTAAATGGGGTCCGTTTATCCAAAGTATTTCCGCCCCATACTCAGCCAGGGTTCTGCCGATAACTGGTCCCGCGATCACCTTGGTCATCTCAAGTACTCGGATGCCTTCCATAGGTCTCTGAGGATCTGATTTAAACCCTATAGGAGGGCCATCTCCGATTCTTTCGATCTCTATAAGGGGCAACTCTGATAAAGCTAAACTCTGTGGATGTCTCGACCATTCTTCTGGGGTTCTCATCATTCCGACANGAAGTGCAAGTTCGGTGAGCAGATTCTCCGCGATAGACGCTTTTAGATTAATTAATTTTCTGGCAACTCCCTCTCTTGAGGCTTCACATCCAAGAGCTTTGATAACCCCGTCTCTGTGATTTGGATAGTTGGAATGTATCTGGATCCAGCCTTCGTCCCCACACCTGTAAAATCCGTGAATTGAATCAGGCGCCTTGCGAACTGGACTTCCCTCTAATTCGGCATATCTTTCGCTTCTAAAAGCCATTGCGGCTTCTTTCATATTCACAGAAACGGTCTGGGTCTCCCCTGTACGATGACGCCATAGCTCTGCTGCGGCCAGNCCGGCTGCTGCGATAGACGATTGTGCGCAAACTCCGATCTTATAAGTTGATGGCAGTACTGGTTCTTCACCCTCCAAGTTGAGCCATTCCAAGGCTTCGGAATCTAGATGAGCGACAGCCCAAATATCATGCAACGCTTTTTTTGAGTCGGTTCCTGATCGAGATGTCATTTGGATTTAGAAAATACCTTTTCTCTGTACCACCGCAGTTCATCAATACTTTCTCTGATGTCGGAAAGCGCCATATGTTCGCTCTTTTTTGATGGGGGATCCAGCTTTTCATACCATCGAAAGACAAGCTCTTTTATTGTGGAAACATCAATCATTCGGTAATGGAGGTACTTGTCAAGACTTGGCATCTCTCGATGAATGAATTTTCTATCAGTGCCGACTGAGTTTCCACAGATTGGCGACTTGCTCTCATCAACCCATTTCTTTAGAAAGTCCACAGTAATTTCGTCAGCGATCTCAATTGTTGTAGATGACTCTTCAACACGATCTAGTAAACCAGATTTTGTGTGCTGATCCCGTGACCACTCGTTTATGTTTTCTAGTTCCTCTTTGGTACGGTGGATTGCCAAGACTGGGCCAGTAGCAAGTTCCCTTAAGTCCGAATCCGTAACCAGGGAGGCAATTTCGATTATTACGTGTTCGTCACCAAGGCCTGTCATCTCAAGGTCTATCCAGACAAGATTCTTCTCTTTATCGATCATCGGTTTATTCCTCTGAAAATGGATGCTTATAGTGTTATCGTAATCCCATGTCAACCAAACACGCTACACCTGTGCCTTTTTCGAGCCTGAATCCATTTTCTTACTGGGTATTGAAGGACAAGCTTGCGGCAGGGGAGTATCCGGGGAATCAGTTCTCTTTAAATGCTGCGACCATGGTGGCAACTCTCGTTCATCAGGCCATTGCACTATTTAGCAGCGGATTTAGTGCTTGGAATACCCCCTCTTGGAAAATTGGCAATCTTATGGATTCTGGCATAGACACATTTATTGACTTGACTGAGTTAGGTGAACGCCCTGGATATGGATCTTATCTACATAAGGAGAGACGAAGGCGTTCACGTCGGTCAACGTATTATAGGTTTCCTATCACAGATAGAGACGTTCCAGACAAAGGTG
>PAOO01000030.1 GCA_002708065.1 Chloroflexota bacterium | reverse complement strand
ATCAAAATCTACGAAAACACCCAAAATTATCGCCATAACAACGACAAAGATAGCTAGCAAACGATACTCCCTGGACAGGAACGCCATAGCCCCCTTTTGAATTGCATCTCCGATAAACCGGATCCGATCACTACCGCTATCTTTCTTGAGGACAACAGAAGTTAAAAATCCCGCAAACAAAAGGGCAATTACTGATGCGGCTATAGCCACGATCTGTATTGTTTCCATTTTTCTTCTCCTACTTTTCGTTCAACAGAACTTTAAGGAACATTTTCGTATCTTCAAAGCAGAAATTCTCTGCCATGCAGTGATGAGGGTCAATACAAAAAATGTTANCTAATTGTCANAATATTAGAGCGTTTTTNNTTGATCACATAGACAATTCANTAAATNGGCTTATCCNNGGCTATCTNTTNCCCCATAGGTCCACTAAATGNTTAGTCGCCTTTTCAGGATCATCTGCAAAAGTGATCGCGCNNACTACNCAAGCTGAATCGACACCCGAGGCCTGGACCTCGCTGANATTTGAAGAATCGATCCCACCGATGGCAACAACAGGTAGTTCTGTGCTTTCTTTAACGTCACTCAAAGTTTCTGGACCTACAGGCCTCCTATTTGACTTCCCCATGGTGTTTGTTGAGTACACTGCTCCAACAGCGAGGTAATCTGCTCCCTCGNTCTCTGATTCCTTCGCCTGAANTAGCCCGTTGTTTGATCTCCCAATACACTGGAACGGAGCGAGAATTTCTCTGGCAGAATTCACATCAAGATCGGATTGACCGACGTGTAGGAACGACGACCCCACTAACTTGGCTACATCGGCTGCATCATTCACTATAAAAGCGACATTTGCAGAATCGCAGAGNTGCTTCAAAGCATCAGCATTTTCCAGAAATTCGGACCGATCGCTTTGTTTGTCACGATACTGAAGTACAGATACGCCCCCGTTAATTACAGAGGCAGCTATTTGGACAAGATCACGTGAATTTGTTGCCTGGGGATCGATAATCACGTAAATCCCATTGATACGATTTCTGGATCTAGTTTTTGATTCGTATGAGACGTAATCTTCGATCTTGGAGGCCGCTCCTAAATCAATANCCAGTAATNCAGAAACTTTCGATANTTTCTCCAATTCAATTGACAATTTTGATATTTCACTGTCAGTCAGATCAGATAANGATCCATTTTTTCTCGAAATTNAGAATAAAGGTTCTAGCGTGTCTTTACCGACCTTTGATAACTTGGGAAGTACTTCGGCCAAATTGGATAAGGAACTGCGAGTTGTATCAAACACTTATATCNCCCTNAAATATCCAGGCCATCAGGCATTTTTCCGCTNCGGGCACTNTCAATGGTNCGACGAATACTGTCAGGCATATTNATNCCGTGAGACGAGAATGTATTTTCCACATTCTTTCCAATATTTGAAGTATCCGCAAAGTAATCATCTGACNATGANGTGGATCCNCCAAGTTTAAAGCTGACCTTGGAAATTTGNTTGGTGACATCCTCTGAATTGCANGTGTCACATTCCACAGAACGTTGATTNTTATAAGATTTGTGAAACACTTCAAACCTGATTTCACAAATATTACAGATGTACTCATAGATTGGCATTCTTTAGCTACCCTTGATTCCAANCATATTCAGNAATCAANTACGATTGAAATCAATCTTGNNCATTTTCCAACATTCTGGAAATTGGGGCAAAACTTTTTCTATGCAATTTCGTCGGTCCGAGGTCATTCAAGGCCTGGATGTGCTCAGCTGTACCGTACCCTTTATTTTTTTCGAGCAAGTATCCNGGTACACAANTAGAGAACCCCNTCATCAAAGAATCTCTAGCAACCTTAGCAATAATCGACGCTCCCGCGACAGAAGTGCTTATTTGATCACCCCTTATCATCGACCTGTAGGGTATGCCAGATTCNGGAAGTTCCAGTGCATCTATTAGCAAGTGATCTGGCTTGANTACGCTTCTGTCAAGAGCTCTNACCATAGCAAGTTTTGTTGCCTTGATGATACCCATNGCATCGATTTCATTTGCTGAGGTAAACCCGACTTCACAAATAATAGAGTTTTCCTCGATGATTTTAACCAAAGATTCCCTAGTTTTGGAGCTGAGTTTCTTACTGTCAGTTATATCTGATAACAATCCGAATTCGACACATGGAGGAAAAGCGACTAAACCAGCCNCCACAGGTCCTGCAAGCGCACCTCTTCCAACTTCATCAAGACCAGCGACGAGCGAATAACCTTGGCCAATCAATTCCGTCTCAATNTCTAAATTGGTGGCGATCATCGCNTGCCTTCTAACGTAGCNATGGCACTTGTTCAATCTCAGNTCGAGTTATTGAATTGANCTCTGGTGATTCTATTATCCCTCCGCCTACCATCTCTTGGTCTCTGTAGAAAACCACCGGCTGGCCTGGAGTAATAGCCCGTTGGGGTTCAGTAAACCGCACCAGCCCCCTGCCGTTNTNCATAGATATTGCGGCCTNGGCCTCACTNGCCTTGTATCTGATTCGGGCANTCACATGAAGTTCCGANTCNGAATATTCATCACGAGTAAAACTCAGTTTATTACAATAAAACTCTCTCTGATACAGATCTTGCTCGCTTCCTAGAATAACCTGATTAGAACTTGGATCGATACCAAGTACNAACATCGGCTCACCGCCTGTTGAAGGCAATCCTAGTTTTCGTCTTTGACCAATCGTAAAAAATTGAATACCCGGATGGTCGCCTAGGATTTCTCCATATCTATTAACAAAGCTCCCCGGTTTAGCTTCAATCCTGTCTTGCAAGAATTCCCTATAATTTCCGCTAGGGATAAAGCAAATTTCTTGACTGTCAGGTTTGTTGGCGACAGGAAGATTCGCTTCTTGGGCCAATTGGCGGATCTCCGTTTTGGTGTATGTACCGACTGGAAATTTCAAACTGGTAAGTTCAGGCTGTTTCAAAGTGTATAGAACATAGGATTGGTCCTTACTTTGATCTACGCCTTTTAGGAGTCTAATTTTCCCGTTGTCCTCTTTTAATCGAGCATAATGCCCTGTGGCAATAAAGTCCGCCTCCAAAAACAGCGCTCGGCGTAGGAGAAAGTCAAATTTGATCTTGTCGTTACAGGCCAAACAAGGATGTGGGGTCCGACCAGAATCATATTCGCTAATGAAATAGTCGACTACATGTTCTTGAAACTCTTTCTCAAAATTTACAAAATAATGAGGGATTCCCAACATATTGCAAACGTTTCGAGCATCATCCACATCCTCAACTGAACAACACCTGTTGTTCCTTGCGTTATTGCCGTCCGGATCATCTGTTGACCAGAGTCGCAAAGTCATTCCTATGACTTCGTATCCGCGCTGTTTCAACAACAACGCTGCAACGGCGGAGTCAACTCCACCACTCATGGCAACTATTACTCGTTGTTTATTCATCTCTAAAGGCTAGCACAGAGAGGTCAATAAATCGCAACATTGTTAATAAAGAGCATATAATCTTTATACGAAACATGGGAAAATCTTACAGTGAACTTATAGAATATGGCGCCGACCGAGTTCTTGATTCCGCATCAGAACTTCAGGCAATGGATATACGACTACTAGATGTATCTAGTTCTTGCGATTTTGCGAATTTCTTCATCTTAATGACAGCTCAGTCTCCAAGGCATATGAGAGCCGTTACTGAGGAAATAGAATCGGAACTAAAAAACATTCGCTTAACACTTCATCATTCTGAAGGGGATCAAAACAGCGGTTGGGCACTGCTAGATTACGGTGATCTAGTTGTTCATCTATTCGCTGAAGAGTACAGAGAATATTACGCCCTCGAAGACGCTTGGCCCGATGCGAAAATTATAAGAATTATTCAATAATCCACCTTTCAACGTCCCTCGAATATTCCAATATTTCGGATGGCCCGAAAAAGAGGTCCAACTCCCTAACCGCGGATTCGCCGGAGTCGGATCCGTGGATCAGGTTCATGCCAATAGTTAGAGCAAAGTCACCTCGAATTGTTCCCGGGGACGCTTCTTGAGGGTTCGTGAGTCCCATGGTAGTTCGCACGACCTGAACTGCGTTCTCACCTTCTATTGCCATAGCAACGATAGGTGAAGATGTTATAAATCTCACCAAATTTCCAAAGAATGGCTTATCCACATGTTCCCCATAATGTTCCTCTGCGAGTTTCCTGCTGACGTTCATGAGCTTGAGAGCAGCAAGCCTGAATCCTTTGTTTTCAAGTCGGCTAATTATTTTTCCTACAAGTCCACGTTGAACTCCATCTGGCTTCACAAGTACGAGGGTTTTTTCCAAATTAATTCTCCTCTAGTTAGGTCTCTTACTCAATCGATTTCTCTCAGCAGAGTCAATTTGAGCGCTGTAAACGTAAATCGGCTCCAGCGTCTCCACATTCTCGTATTTGCCTTCATGCAATTTAACGTAACCTATTGACGCGAGTACTGATGGCAGCCTGGTCGGAGCGGGCACATTTAGAGTCAAACTTGTCTCATCCAGGTATCCTTCAGACACCAAGTCAACTACAGACTCTCCGCAAAACAGTGAATCCGAGTCAGGATGTAATGGCTCTTCTTGCAGTCTCAACAACCTGTAATCCGAATCCTGACTCCCATCAGAACGAAATGTACCTGCATATACCCTGCCTCTCCCCGCAGGCACAAGTCCTATTACTTTTTCTCTGAGACCGATAAATGGATAGGCTTCCAGAAGTAACGTGGATACACCGACAATTGGAATGTTTGCTCCTGAGGCTATAGCTTTGGCTGTACTCATTCCAACTCTTATTGCGCTAAAAGATCCCGGCCCACGTGTAACAAAAACAGCATCCAATTCAGTTACCGATGTAGAATTTCTTCCGAAAAGCTCGCGGATTGCCGGCATTAGTTCTATCGAATGATTCCGCTTCGACCTCCACGATAATTGATTCTGTATCTCGCCGTTAGATGATATGGCTATTGAAGCAAATCTTGTCGAAGTGTCTATTGATAGTTCCAAGTAAATTCTTACGACCTGAAGGGGAGTTCAATATTGAGGTTGCGAATCAACAAGTTATTCTTTGTTTTCGGAACTGTTACTTGAATAGCGCGCGTTGTTTGATTAACTTTTTCCAACCTAACCGAAAAACTACCCAACGGGAACGAGTCTTGAGTACGATCAGGCCATTCGATGATACATACCCCTTCACCATATAAGTATTCCTCAAGGTATAGATTGTCAATGCTGCCAATTTTCTCTAGACGATACAAATCGATGTGATAGATTGGGATCAGACCCGAGTATTCGGCAACAATCACAAAAGTTGGGCTTCTTACGTTATCTTCAGAACCTAAACCTCTAGCTATTCCTTGCGTGAGGCAGGTCTTCCCACTGCCTAGATCGCCGTTGAGGAGGACCACGTCTCCTTCTCCAAGACAGGAACCTATAATATGTCCTATCCTATGAGTAGTTTGGACATCGGGGCTCATATAAGTTCTTGTGTGACTTACAGCATTCATTTCGACTCCTAATTATGAACCCGATCAAGTGGGAACGAAAGGCAGTAGGCAAATTGAATAATGAGGGATTGCTCGCATACACGGCTGTTGTACCCAGAGGTCGTGGCAAAGAGGCAGAAAATAGAGCCATAATATTGCTCCACGGTTATGGTAGCCATATGGGAGACCTTGCAGGGTTAGCCCAAACGATAGGGGACAACAAATATATGTTTTTTTGTCCCAACGCACCGATTGAAATAGATATTGGGTATGGCCAGAAGGGGTACTCCTGGTATGCAATGGAACAGTCTGCTGGGACAGCCAGGGTAGATGAGGCTATAGTCTATCTTGATGCTACGCTGACGGAAATTACCTCCCGATTTAACATAAATCGGACCGATCTCGTAATAGGGGGGTTTTCTCAAGGGGGAATGCTTGCTATACATGCGGGTCTTGCTTCAGGAATAACTTTCAAAGGAGTTATTGCTATGAGCGCCAAATTAGTGAGCGAATCTTCAATAATGTCTACACAAACCCCAGTATTTATTTCCCATGGTAGCAACGATCAAGTGGTCAGCGTCAATGAAGGTAGAAGGGCAAGAGATGTACTGGAAAATGCCGGACATATTGTTACTTATCGGGAATATCCCATGGCACACGAAATTAATTCGGTTTGTTTGAAAGATCTCAATACCTGGCTGAACGCTTTATTTCAAGGTAATCAATCTTGAGATTGTAATTCCTCGGCTCTTAGGAAACCGAAATCACATCCCTTGTCGGCTTGCATAGTGTTTTCTTCATGAAATCGTTTAAATCCTCGTGCGAATCTTTGACCCGCAGGGAGGCATTCTTCTAGCCTAGATGACATCTCCGTTTGCGATATCAACAGTTCAAGCTTTCTATTAGGAACATCTAATCTGATCTGATCTCCATTTTTCACAACACTGAGTGGGCCTTGCATTGCAGATTCCGGGGTGACATGCACAACTACGGTACCGAAAGCTGTACCACTCATTCTTGCATCACTTATACGGACCATATCTCGAACCCCGGTTATCAGAATTTTCTTTGGAATAGGTAAAAANCCCCACTCTGGCATTCCAGGGCCACCAATTGGACCAGAGTTTTTCATTACGAGAACATCTTCAGGAGCAACATCAAGATCTGGATCATCGATCCGTTGAAACAGATCTTCGTGATCTTCAAATACAACAGCTCTTCCTGTGTGAGTCATAAGACTCTTTGAAGCTGCTGTGGGTTTTATAATCGCGCCGGTCGGTGCAAGATTTCCATAGAGTACAGCTAGACCGCCCTCCGGATCTAATGCATCGTCAACAGAACGAATTACATCGGTATTATGGACAATATATCCTGCAATATTCTGCCCAAGAGTCTCACCCGTGATGGTCANATTTTCCAAATCCAGAAGATGCCCGATTTGGCCCATAAGAGCGGGTACGCCACCAGAGTAATAGAAGTCTTCCATCAAGTACTGTCCTGAAGGCTTAAGATTGAGTATGAACGGGGTGGTTTTCGAAAGCTCGTCAAACATCCCCAGTGGGAGTTCTATCCCCAGTCGGCCAGCAATCGCTATCAAGTGGATAATTGCGTTTGTAGAGCCGCCAATAGCATGTATGCATCTTATAGCGTTCTCAAATGCTGATCGGGTCATGATTTTCGAAGGCTTGAGATCAGATTGGGATAAACGAACAATCTGTCTTCCAGCCGATTCTGCCAGTTGACGCCTGCGAGAATCCACAGCTGGAATAGCGGCATTTCCTGGGAGAGCCATCCCGAGAGCTTCCCCGACAGTAGCCATTGTCGAAGCAGTCCCCATTGTCATGCAATGTCCGGAACTTCTGACAATACAGCTTTGTAGTTCATCCCAGTCGTTCTCCGTGATATTACCTGCACGTAGTTCAACTTCATATCGCCTACAATCGGTGCATGACCCCAGTTCCTCACCTTTCCAATTGCCTTTTAATTGAGGTCCTCCGGTGACTAATATGGAAGGGATATCGGCGCTAGCAGCTCCCATTAGTAAGGCGGGAGTAGTCTTATCACATCCCCCGAGAAGAACAACACCATCAAGAGGGTTAGCTGTAATAGATTCTTCTACGTCCATGCTCATGAGGTTTCGATACAGCATTGTTGTGGGTTTCATGTTGTATTCGCCTAATGACATTACGGGAAATTCCATCGGAAACCCGCCGGCCTGCCAAACACCTCGCTTTACAGATTCCGCGAGGTCGCGAAGATGCGAATTACAGTGCGTCAGTTCGCTCCAAGTATTACAAATCCCAATTATCGGTTTGCCATCGTAAGCAGGCTCTCCAAATCCTTCGGCCTTAAATGCAGCCTTTCTGAGCCATCCGTAAAGTTCTGGAGTATCGAACCAGTCACGACTTCTATTAGGTGAAGGTAATTCAGTCACGTATTTATCCTTTGAGGAAAGAACAAGTATTTCTATTAGTCTTCGCTGGTCTCTGTCGGATTCATAAGTTCCGAGACAGCGGCCCTGAGATCATTTGATGAAGGGGGCGCTACATAAAATACTTGTATATCTGGCGGAAACTGGACCGTATGTCCTTCAGTTATGCAAAGGAGCCCAACGTCGGTCTCATTAATCACGTTATTTATACGTTCAGCAATTGAGGCATTACGTTTATCTGAAAGTGTTTTGTAATTTTCTGAAGCCATTTCGAATACTTTTTTGCTTATAAGACCAACTGAGAGACATCTTTGCCAATCGGTCATCTCCATCAGAAGTTCCGGATCTTCTAGCTGACATAGTTTCGCACCTGATCCTGTTAAGTGACGAACGAGTTTTACACTGCCAGGGGAGATCGACTCCAGCATATTTAGTCCATTCTCTGACTCGTCATGAACCATTTCATGAAATACGTGTCTTACAGTTCCCAGAGCAGACTCAAGGTTACCGATTTGCTTAGTTACCTCTTTCCAGTATCGATCTAACAATTCGCTGTTACTCTCAGAAATAACGTTGGACATAGGTATCAAGGGAACAAGAAACAGTTTTTTCTTACCATCGAATCGCCTCGCGTCAGTCTTACCTGTAGATCCTAGAGTTGCCATCTATAGTTTCTCCATTCTTACGGCACACACCTTGTACTCAGGAATTCGGGAATTCGGATCCAGAGCAGAATTGGTAAGAAAATTAGCCGCGTGCTCTTTCAGTTTTACGAAAGGTACAAATATCTCTCCCGGATTCATTTTCTCTGTGATGAGAGCCTTGGCTTGTAATTCACCTCTTCTCGATCTGACCCGCAACCAATCCCCGTCTCCTATATCATATTCTTCCGCATCCACAGTGCTAATAGAGACTTGGAGTTCAGGAGACCTTGCAAGCAAACCTTTCGCCCGCCGGGTGATCGTCCCACCATGCCAGTGATACAAAATTCTGCCGGTATTGAGGATTAAAGGGAAACGCTTACTTGGCATTTCATCGGCAGCAGGTCCTTGTTCGAATCCAACGAACTTTGCTCTATCCCCACGAGGGAAGTCTTTTTCATAAAGATAACGTGTACCAGGATGATCAGAGCTGGGACATGGCCATTGGATTCCCCCAGAGTCCAATCGCTTGTAATTTATTCCTGCCAACATTGGAGTCAGTGCCGCCATTTCGTCCCATATTTCTGATGAACTTTCATAAGTGAACTGGGATTCCAACCCTAGCCCATTCCTTTGACTAATTCTTATTCCCAATTCGGCAATAATTTCCCAATCTGGACGGGATTCTCCTACCGGTTTTANTACTTTTCTAACTCTCTGGACTCTTCTTTCACTATTTGTAAAAGTGCCATCCTTTTCCGCGAAGGAACAGGCCGGAAGTACAACATCTGCAATTTCTGCCGTTTCGTGAAGGAAAATGTCCTGGACAACAAGGAACTCCAACTTTTTAAAGGTTTCCTCAGCATGATTTAGATCAGGTTCACTCAAGAGAGGATTTTCACCGGTAACATACATCGCTTTCATTCTTCCATCGTCGATAGCTTTTACCATATCGGTTATAACGAGGCCCGGTTCGGAAGGTAGTTTTGAATTACCCCACGACCGCGAAAATTTTTCGACTGTGTCAGATGCTATGGTCTGATATCCGGGGAAAGCATTAGGAAGACAACCCGCATCTCCACATCCTTGGACATTATTCTGACCCCGCAAGGGAGATACGCCAGAGCCTGGCTTCCCGAGTTGGCCAGCTACAAAGGATAGATTGAGAAGTCCATGTGCATTCGCTGTTCCCATGGTGTGCTGGGTTATTCCCATCCCCCATATGAGGCATGAACCACTAAACGGAGGACAGGCATACATCTCCGCTGCGCGGACTATATCGGCAGACGGAACACCCGTGACCGATTCCACGTATTCAGGAGTATATTTCTCGATCACTTCTCTCCACGATTCGAAGCCTTCAGTCCTATTATCTATGAAGTCGCGGTCCTCTATACCCAAATCTAGAATCACGTTTGCTATGCCGTTAAGAAGAGCCACATCGGTACCAGGCCTTGGCCTAAGCCACAAATCTGCGAAGTCACACATATCGATTCTTCGAGGATTTATAACAATCAGCTTCGCACCTTTTTCTATGACTGCCCGCCGCATCCTTGAAGCTGCAACGGGGTGATTAGAATTAGCGTCAGAGCCTATGATGACGAGACAACCGGCGTCTTCGTAATCAATGTACGAATTGCTAGTGGCACCGCTGCCCAGAGAAGTGAGCATTGCTTCTACTGAAGGAGCATGGCAAAGTCGAGTGCAATGATCGATATGGTTACTTTGCATGATCAGGCGAGAAAATTTCTGTTGTAAATATCCATCCTCGTTTGTTGCTTTGGCCGAACAGAGAGTTCCAAAGCTATCCCCTCTGTAGCCACTGAGTTTTTCAGAAACNAGGTTCAANGCTTCNTCCCAGGTGNCNTCTACAAGTTTTCCANTCTTGCGGANCAGNGGGCTNGTNAGNCGGTCTTCGTGATGAACGAATGTATANCCAAATCGTCCTTTCACACAAAGCATNCCGATACTGGAAAGATTATCTGGATCGTCCAACATCTCCTGTATGACATCGCCTTCATCAACCCCAGCCTGTATTCCGCACCCTACGCCACAGTATGGGCAAGTAGTTTTTACGGTTTTTACAATCGTCTTGGGGGTCTCCTTGGTAGAAATTGCTCCTGTGGGGCACACAGATAGACATTGGCCGCAAGTGGTGCAGACAGAATCCAAAAGGGGCTGGTCCATGAAAGTACCAATCCTTGCCTTAGTTCCGGTACCAAGTACGTCTATAGCACCAATAAATTGGTGTCCTGCCTGACAAGCCTGGGCACAACGGCCACAGAGGATACAAGAGTCCATTGAAATATCAAAGATAGGGTTACTTGAGTCTGTTTTCTGCCTGTCTCGCCCTTGCCACACATTCGGAGACGTCGATGACGTTGACATTGCAGTGGAAAGCTCACGGAACGCGGATTTATCGACATTAGGCAACATTCCTGCCGTTAGTTCTAAAACCCCATTTCTAACCTCTTGTAATTGTTCTGTACCAGTTAACACCTTCATGCCATCCGACACCGGTGTAGAACATGAGGCAGGAAATCCCCTGACACCATCAATTTCGACAAGGCAAGTACGGCATGCACCGATTGGTTTCATATCAGGGTCTTTGCATAGCTGGGGAATTGAAGTACCACTGCTATTTATTGCATCAAGAACAGAGCAACTATCATCTATTGAAACATGTTTCCCATTAACAGTTATATCGATCGTAGTCATTGCTCTAATCTCCGGAATGAAGTCGCTTTTCAGCAAAATATTCTAAGTAACTCAACGCTGGGTTTCCTGCCGCTTGGCCTAGGCCACAAAGAGACGCCGNGTTGACAGTAATACAAAGTTTTTTCAGTTTTTCAGAAAGAGCAACGTTGTCACCGAGNCCTTCCATTTCCCTAAGAAGACTGTAGATTCTTGGTGTTCCNTCACGACATGGCGTACATTTNCCGCACGACTCATCAGCGTTGTACTGGGATAGAAGAGCCGTCATCCTCAGGGGTTCCGCATTAATTCCCAAGGCTATTATCCCCCCGGCTCCAATCATCACGTTTTTTCCATCTATAAATCCGGGACCGACATTTAGATCAAGTTTCCCNGNAGGTAGAATGCCACTTGAAGGGCCNCCNACCGCTACAGCCGAAATATTCCCTTCTATNNTTGTTCCCCCAATCGATTCTATGATGCTCCGGAGGCTTGTCCCCATTTGAACCTCNGCAACTCCTGACCTGTCTATCGACCCACTTAGGCTTACGATCTTAGTCCCGCTGACGTCGGCTGTGCCGACAGTATTCAATGCCACGAATCCTTCTCTTAGGATGAACGGTAGTGTNCAAATTGTTTCCACATTGTTAATTACGGTGGGAAGATCATGTAGACCGGCCTCAGTCGGAAATGGGGGCCTTAGCCTAGGCTCTCTTCTCTTGCCTTCCATGGTGTTAATTAACGTTGATTCTTCTCCGCAAACATATCCACCTGCACCCCGCATTAGATGTACATTCAAATCGATGTGTGTGCCTAGTATATTGTTTCCGACAAGACCGTTTTCTATGCAGTTATTAACCGCATAATTCAATCTCTCATATGAAAGCTCAGCCTCTGCGTTCACGTAGATATATATGTCACGCGCAGAAACCGCGTAAGCGGTAATTAATGCGCCCTCAATAACCCTGTAAGGCATCCCTTCCATAAGGTGACGGTCTTTAAAAATTCCAGGCTCTCCCTCTTCTGCATTTATGATTACCTGAGTNGGAGAATCATGATCTGAGAAAGACAGGGTAGAACGCCATTTGTCGCCCACCGGAAAGTAGGCACCTCCGCGACCCCGAAGACCAGAATCAGATACGACGTCAATGACTTCTTGTGGCAATCTATTTAGGGCACTTGCAAGCCCTTTGAATCCTCCGGATTCGATATAGTCTCCAAGCCCATTCCAAGATAATTGACCTACGTCATTAAGAGTGATTCTGAATTGATCAGCAAAGAATTTGTCCACGGATTCGGTAAATTCTATGAACGGAACTGACTCGATCCCCCGCAAAGCCCAGAGTGATTCATTAATATCTGAAGTTGAGGAAGTCGNGGGACAGGTCGCCCTTGGGGCAGCAAAACATGCTCCGTCACAACCGCCTTCTAAAATTTCGTATGTTTGACTGAAATTGTCGACAATGCTCTTTATATAGTCTTGGGCACCCACTGCATGGCTACATTGTCCGATCTGTACAACTATTTTTTCTTTCTTTTGCAGAACCTCTAACGACTTGGATATTTTCTCGAGCTCTGTAAATGCCGTACCCGATCCTATCATTGGACTAGATCTCCGATCGCCTCTTTCGTAACCCGCCCATACCATTTTCCATTTTTACCGACCACTGGGCCAACGGAACATAAGAATCCACAGGGAACTTTCTTATATACGAATGAAGTTTCTTCGGATTTACTCAAACAAGAGATGTAATCTAGTAATCGCTGGGCCCCCAATTCTTGACAGGACAATCCGACGCAAACTACAACTTCCTCCTGTAATGGTGATTCAAGTGTTAACTCTGTATAACTGGAAGCGGCTCCATATACTTCGCTGGACGGTATTCCAAGATGCCAACCTACGATTTCAAGGGCCCAACCGGGCAAGTGACCAAAAGTGTCCTGTAGATAATGCAGAGCAGGCAATAGAGAGTCTCTAGTACGAGGAAACTTACTGATAAGCTCCGTTCTAAGACTGATTCTCCTTAATTTTTCGTCCGAGTCTTCGTTCAAATAACTAACCAACTTTAGACCAATTAATCTCTGACAATCCATGCAAACCTAACTCGTCACATTTAGATTGTGGGATATAGCCTTCTTCAGTCCAACCCCTTGCTTGATAGTAGGACCTGATCATCATTCCAAGTTCCGATCCAGACAATTGGGCTCCATTATCAAGTGGTTCTGTCAAGATACGCTCAGGAAGCGTGTCGTCTTTGCGTTCCCATCCCTCTCGTATGTTAAAAAGCTTTTTAAGATTGTTAATCCTTTCACCGCATTTTCTGAGTTCATCCGCCGTCATGTTCCATCCGGTTATTTCATTTATAACCTCGGCAGATTCGCTATAAAAATCATCGAAGACCTTACGAACGAATTTACACCATATTAGCGAGTCCATAACAGCACTATAATCCTCGCCGTCAGCAACCACGGCACCCTTGTCAAAGGACGCTTCAAATCTGTTTCCAGATTCAGAAAAATCATGTTCGTATGCTGAAGAGCGGTTATGACAAGCACCTCTGGTACTTACAGCTAGGGCCAAAGCCATTGACTTCAAGGCTCTAGGCTCGTAACCAGGCATCTCTAGACCTTTGACGTGCATTGCAAAAGAGCGACCCTCCTTGGCAATTGACTCGCTAGCCTTTGCGGTCCCCTCCGCCAACTTGTCTCCTACACCTGTCCGAAAAACTATCTTTTGGAGAAGATCGCTTACCGTTTTTGTACCCCTCTTACCAATCTCATCGTCCTTGACAAGATCCTTTTCCACACACTCCAGATACCAGGCAATCGTTACACCAGCACTTATAGTGTCTATACCCATTTCATCACAGAAATGAGTATCTTTCAGCATAGATTCCCGATCGCTTAAGCCAACCAACGGGCCGAGGGCAAAGGCACTCTGGTATTCGAGACGAGTCCTTTGTCCGTCACTGTTTGGTATTTCTACAAGCTTCTCACATCCTATTGTGCAATTTGCACAATGTGCTTTTTTTACCTTAGTCTGCTTATGAATGGATTCGCCAGAGAACTCGTCTATGTTTTTGATAGAACCCTTGCGGAAATTTAATGATGGCAGACTGCCGAGCCTGTTGAAAACTGCTGTGTTTGCCATAGTCCCCATGTTTCTATATTTTTCGGTGGCTTTCCCAATACTTTTCCTGCTTAATACCTTCCTCCTTACTCGCAATGCTTCCTCTTCCGCTGAATCAACTACAGATGAACCCCGAAACGAAATCGCTTTCAATTTCTTAGATCCCATAACAGCTCCCGTGCCCGTACGACCAGCTTGTCGGCCGCCATCATTACTGATGGTCGCGAAGCGAACAAGGTTTTCACCGGCAGGACCTATGCAAGCGATCCTGTGATCCTCCCCCAATTCGCTTTTCAAGTGAGATTCAGTCTCACTTGTAGTCAATCCAAGCAAATCTGAGCCTTCATAGAACCTAACACCATTTTCAGAAACACTAATAAACTTCCACTTCTCGGCCGCCCCTTTTATCACGACCGCATCGAACCCTGTCGCTTTTAATTCGGTTGCGAGGAAACTGGAGGACATTGAATCTCCTATGAATCCTGTTAAAGGCGATTTCGTAGCGACCGCAAATTTAGAAGATGTTGTAAGTTGAGTGCCAACTAGAGGGCTGGTGCAAAATATTAACGGATTATCTGGGTGATAGGGGTCTATACCTTCAGGACAATGCTGGTAAAGGAGCCATGCTGCAAGTCCTGTTCCTCCGATGTATTTCCTCAGTATTTCTTGCGAAAGACTTATAGTATCGCAACGCTCTTTTTTCAAATCTACCAATAACACAAATCCGTTATATCCGTACATCGTCAGCCCCCAGCCATGCTGGGGACGATAATTAGAACGTCCCCATCTTTGAATGCTGTCTTTTCCTGATTAATGAAATGTCTCCCATTTAGATTTATGGCATAGCTGGATACAAGACAACCAGATCCAACCTCTATTACTTTCCCTGCCAGTCCAGGCAGTTTTTCGAGAAGTGTTGTGGTTATATCCGACCATAAGACTGAATTGTCGCTTGGAATTTCTATGTTCAATTGACTGGTATCTGCCGCTTGCCGACTTGTACCATAAAATTCCACAGTCAAATTAATGTGATCGTCCATATTTAACTACTCAACTCTCCCACAATGGAGTGAGCGGTTTGTAAGTCGCTTTCGGTATTCACGTTAAAGAAACTATTCAAGCCTCCCGTAAATCGGTTAATCACATCATCAGATACCCTACTAACCCGTATATCGCTGAAATATCCATCCATCCTTAAATGTCCAGAACCTATGCATTTGTCTATGAAAGAGACACAATTCTGACTATAAACCGAATGGGTAGGTTGGAATCTACCATTAACAACGGGAACAACCGCATCGCAGATATCCGAATTCGCTCTGCTTTTTAACTCTTCAATTAATTCGTAGCACAAGAAAGGCATGTCGCAAGCCACTGCGAGAGTCCACTGGGTTTTTGAAGCACGAAGTCCTGTATATAATCCGCCGAGGGACCCTTTACCGATATTCGTGTCATGCTCAAACATTACATTGCCTGGCAACGACAGTTCTGATCTCCTTTCAGGCCTATCTCCAATGACGAGTATGTTCTCACAACAGTTATTCAAGGTTTCGATAACCCTGTCTATAATCCGGATTCCACCTATCTCCTCCACTGCTTTATCCCGTCCAAGTCTACGGCTATGCCCCCCAGCTAGAACAATTCCGGTTACCTGTCTTGTTGAAGATCCCAACACTTTTTTCCTAAATATTAGGTACCATTTATTTAATATTATCGCCTATCTTCATGGATGCGCCCATCGTTGACACATCATACCCCCCAAGCTGCTCTATTCTGTTCCTGAGAACAGACGAATCCAGCAAATCAAGCAATTTCGGAATTCCGAAATTGTTCTCCATTTGAAATTCAGGAACGACCAGTTGGTATTTTTCTTGTCCCAGAGGGATAAATTCCAATCCGTTTGAAACAGCTGCTGCTTTAATACCTATTCCAACGTCAGCATAACCGGATGACACCGAGGCAGCTACAGCCCAATGGGTATATTCTTCATTCTGATATCCCCTAATCTGATCACCGCTCACACCAAGTTCTCCAAGCTTGAAATCAAGAAATAGGCGTGTCCCAGACCCTCTTTGTCTGTTTATAAAAATACAGTCATTCTCAAATAAAGATGATAACCCCTTGATATTTTTTGGGTTTTCCTTCTGTAAGATCAGTCCCTGGGTTCTTCCAACGAAATCAATTAGATACACATTTTCATTAGGTAACAACCTTCTGACCGATCCTTCGTTGTAAAGACCTGTTTCGGAATCGAGTAAATGGCTACCAGCTAGATGCGCATAACCCTTTGCAAGCGCTACTAGACCGCCCACACTACCCACACTTGAAGTAACCAACCGTACATCGTCGTGAATCTCTGACAATGTTTCTGACAGTAAATGCAAAGCGATGTCGTCGCTACCAGAAAGAAGTAACGTATTGTCGATCTCAGGCCTGGTCCTGACGAGTTCCACAGACACTTCAGCCCCTTCATCTATTCCCTCCATAGCGGAAGGGATATGAGCGATCCCATCTGACCTAGCCATCGACAGAGTCATGGCTGCTCCCCTCGATACTGGGGTTGCAATATATTGGTCCCTAATTTTCCCTAACGTCACCCGAATGAATTCATCCTCACCCATTGGGGACGACGTCTTCCTCGAGAGAACAGCTGTCACCTGCTCACGACGCCGATGATGCATGCCCAGCATTACCCCTAGAGTCATTTTGAGGAATATTTCTGAAGTTATTACGGTAGATGAAGGATATCCAGGAAGTCCTATAACGGGTATATCTTTTATAAAACCAAGGATTATTGGATGACCAGGTCTTACTGCGACGCCGTGAAGGAGTAGTGATCCAATCTTGCTCAAGGATGAGGCTGTGAAATCTTCGGAACCTGCTGAAGAACCAGCAAGTACTACAACCACATCATATTCTCTAGAAAGATCAGTCAATTTGGATACGATCTCGTCTCGCAAGTCTGGGACCGGGGCTACTATCGTAGGTAGGCCGCCCCAGGCCCTAACCTGTTCTGAGACTACAATCGAATTGAATTCAATGACTTGGCCTGGTTCAGGAATATATCCCACAGGTACTAACTCATTTCCAGTTGGTAGGATTGCCACCTTTGGTTTCTTTCGGACTAAAACCTCTCCGTAGCCTCCGGCTGCAAGGGCTGCTATGTCCAATATTCTTATCTCGGAACCTCTCTGCATCAAAATCTCGGGGGAGGCAATGTCTTCAGCAATTCTCCTTACGTGTTGATAGGGTGGGGCAGAGGATCTAATCAACACGCTCTCGTCTTCTAGCTTGCCGACCTCTTCTACCATCACTACCGAATCGGCCCCATCTGGCATAGCATCACCAGTATCGACCCATTGAAAATCTCTTCCAGCAATAAGGGTTACTGGAGCTGATTCAGTAGCACCTACAGTGAGGGAGGATTTGACGGCAATTCCATCCATTGCCGCAGTGTTTGCCAAAGGTGATGAAAGCTTCGCATAAATAGTCTTTGAAACTACTCTTCCCACAGACTTCGATAATGAAACATGTTCGGACTCCATGGAATTTTTTCTATGGTGTCGATGGAGAGCGTCGTCAAATTTATCTATCGCTTCCTTTAGGGGAATGTCGGCCAGGTAGTATTCTCGCTCATTAGGGATNCTCTTCATTTTTCTGGTCCCAGGTCAATCAAGGAAAATTTCTACCTGCGTGCCAGCATACACGCCCGAAACCTCTGAAGGGATCTCTACGTAACCGTCTGAATAAGAGAGTATCGAAATCGAATTGGAGGTTCCAAATACTGGAGTCGCGNTTATGCCTTCGTTAGATTCTCTCATCTTAACCCGTACAAAATCGGTTCTTCCTGTCAATGAAGAAACATCTTCGGTCAGTGTGGCCCATCTTGATAGCATATGTCTATTGTTCTTCAACCCAGCAACATGCAGGATAATTGGCCTTGCAACAATGCCAAATATAGTCATTGCAGATACAGGATTACCAGGAAGACCAATTATTGGCTTCGTTCCACATAATCCGAGTACGGTTGGCTTACCCGGCTTTACGGTGAGACCATGAATTAAAACTCCAGGTTCCCCAAGTGAATTGACAACCTGAGATGTGAGGTCCCTTACGCTAATAGAACTGCCCGATGTGAACACTAGGACGTCACATTCACTAAGGGCATTACGCGCGACCGCTAGTTGTTCTTCAAACTGATCGGACTGGCGCGGATACAGTTTGACATTTGCCCCCATCGCTCTCACAGAAGAAGCTATAGTGTAAAGATTAATATCTCTCACTTTGCCCGGAGTCGGGTCGCAACCGGGATGGACTAATTCGTCCCCAGCAGACAAAACAGCGACCGTTGGTCGGCGAAAAACTGTGCTCGACGTTATGCCGTTTGCCAACAGAGANCCTATTAGTTTTTCGTCGATAATACTTCCGTTCTCAACGATAGTTGATCCTTCAGCAAAATCATCTCCCACGGGAATCGTGTTCTCGCCTATGGCAACAGGCCTAAAAACTTGCAATAACTTGCCCGTGGTCACCTCTGTGTGTTCAATCATTACCACAGCGTCAGCGGCTTGTGCCAACATTCCGCCTGTATAGGCAATGGCAGCTTCACCATGTTTTATAGATATATCTGATGAAGNGCCCATAGGGATTTCCCCGATTACTTCCANGTAGGCGGGAAGGGGCTCGGTTGCACCAAATGTGTCAGAAGCTCTAACGGAATATCCGTCCATCGAAGATCGGACAAATTGTGGGATTGGGCCGTTAGATTTGACAGTTTCAGCTATTATCCGCCCAAGGGATTGGAATGTTTCCACTCTTTCGGTGGAAACAGTGGTCACCTGATCCGATACCAAATCAACCGCTTGNCTTGGATCTGTTAAGTTGAAAAATTCCGTCATATGAGCATCCANAAAGAAGCACTCATTCGGTCTTATAACACGTTTAAAGTCCTAATATGTTTCCATTCGCATCCACATCGAGTTGTCGAGGGGAACCAGGCAGGCCTGGCATAGTCATGATATTTCCCGCTATCGGGTAAACAAATCCGGCACCTCTTGAAACCCTCACGTCCGACACCCTAAAAGTATAATTTTCTGGCAGACCCCTTAACGAACGGTTGTGAGAAAGGGAAAGATGTGTTTTAGCCATGCAAATAGGCATGTGCCCCCAGCCATTAGACTCGTATTGACGCAGTATCCTTCTTGCGGCTGGGGNATAGGCCACGTCTGATGCGTTGTACATCTTTGTTGCTAAAGATTTAATCTTATCCTCGAGATTGTCTTCTTTTTCGTACATATATTTTATGGAAGGGGCATTCCCTTCACTCACCTCAACCACCGCCTTCGCCAAGTCAATCGCACCGTTTCCTCCATGCTCAAAGACATCAGATTCTACCGCTGCATTCGCCCCTGCTGATTCAGACTNTGATTTCATAACTGATAATTCTTCTTGGGTGTCAGAAGAGAANCTATTGATAGCAACAACGACTGGTAATCCGAAACTTTTAATCGCTGATATTAAGTGTCTTAAGTTAGGCATTCCGTCACTAACAGCTTGAGGATTGGGACTTCCCAATTCTCTTCGAGGCACCCCTCCATGGGATTTCAATGCTCTGGCTGAAGCCACAATCACTGCAGCATGGGGCTCAAGGTCATTATATCTAGCTTTAATGTGCATAAATTTTTCGAACCCGAGATCTGCCCCAAATCCAGCTTCCGTCAAAACATAATCTGCGTAACTTAAAGCCATCCGATCTGAAACTACCGAACAGCAGCCATGGGCAATATTTCCGAAAGGACCTGCGTGAACAAACACCGGTTGACCCTCCGTTGTCTGAACGAGATTGGGTTGTATAGCGGTCCGTAATAGGGACATCATGGAACCAACCGCACCTATATCTTCGGCAGTAACTGGNTCTCCAGAATCTAGATATCCGACAACGATTTGAGATAACCGATTCCTAAGATCATCAAGGTTAGAACAAAGAGCCAATATTGCCATTACCTCTGACGCTGTCACTATGTCAAATCCGGTCTCTCTAAGAGGNGCATTGCCGCTACCCCCGAGNCCCGTGACTATATTTCTTAAAGACCTCTCCTCGACATCAGTAACCCTCCTCAGGGAAACATTGACTGGAGAAAACCCATCGATCGACCTGCGTTGTGCAACGTTATCTGTTAGGGCGGCTAGCAAATTATGAGCCGAACCTACGGCATGAGCATCACCAGTAAAGTGGATGTTTACTTCGTCCTCGGGTTCCACTCTAGATACACCACCTCCGGTACCACCCCCCTTAATTCCAAAGATAGGGCCTAGCGAGGGCTCCCTAAGAGTAGCCGCCACTTTCTTTCCAATTCGCCCCATGCCCTGGGCAAGTCCTACAGTAGTTGTAGTTTTTCCTTCTCCAGCAGGCGTAGGGGTAATTCCTGTAACNACGATGAGTTTGCCTCGCGGTGAGTTCGTCTTTATTTCGGACAAAGGTATCTTCGCCTTGTATTTTCCANAAGGTAAAACGACGTCAGATGGAATCCCCAGTTCATCGGCAATTTCAGATATTGGTCTCATTTCTATCCGTCCTCATTCTTAAATATTGAATGCATATTTGGCGCAAAANCATAACAGNCTGACTCAAAAGATGTATCCCAGACGTCCTAGCCTATCCCATGTGATAAACAGATTTTTTTCAAGGAAAATTGGCGTTAGCTAAATTCATTTCAGANACATCCAAAAGNAATAGCAACTCCAATAGGAAATTTTTACTTCAACTTTGGCATTGGGCGTTAGNTTAAGGCNTACAGAAGGGGTCCGGGCTGTGGAAGACGCTCATCTCTGCAAGCAGAAAAGGTTTCCACAGGTGTTCAACCCGGACCCGACTAGATTTCCTGTAAGTCGTGCCCTGTTTATATTTTAGAGATTATAATATGGTCGTCCTAGATAAGTATCAGTTATATCAGACACAGGTGATATGTGGGAAACACATTCGGCAGGGCATTTCGAGTAACGACATGGGGGGAATCTCATGGTGATGCCATAGGGGCTACGATAGACGGGTGTCCTCCTGGCATAGAGTTGGATCTGTCAATTATTCAAGATGAACTGGATAGGAGAAAACCCGGGCAAAGNGAAATATCTACGCAGCGAAAAGAGGGCGACAAAGCCGAGATATTGTCCGGTATATTCGAAGGCGTAACTTTAGGTACTCCTATTTCCATTTCAGTCTGGAATTCTGACGCGAGAAGTAAAGATTACGAGGAGATGAAGTTGTTATATCGGCCCTCACACGCCGATTACACCTACCAAGCAAAATACGGTTTGCGAAACTGGAAGGGTGGCGGAAGATCCTCTGCAAGGGAGACTATTGGCCGAGTGGCAAGTGGAGCAATCGCAAAACATTTCCTAAACCTAGAATATGGGACGCAAATCCTCGCTTACGTAAAAAGAGTCAGCGACATCGAGTCGAAGGCCGATATAAATTCAATCTCTGTGGCAGAAATCGAAGCGAACATAGTTAGATGTCCAGATCGAGATAGTGCCGAGCTAATGATAGAAGCAATTAAATCTGCTCGAAAGAATGGCGATTCATTAGGTGGCGTGGTCGAATGCATTGTCCGGAATCCGCCGATTGGGCTTGGTGAGCCTGTATTCGACAAGCTCGACGCCGATCTCGCGAAGGCAATGCTGTCATTACCGGCATGCAAGGGTTTCGAAGTGGGGTCAGGGTTTGCTGGAACGTACTCCACGGGTTCTCAACATAACGATCCATTTGTTATGAAGGAGGGGCAGGTTGGCACCGAAACTAATAATTCCGGCGGTATCCAAGGTGGAATAAGCAATGGAGAGGATATAGTGATTAGAGCAGCCTTCAAACCGACTGCAACGATTATGCAACCTCAGAGAACTGTAGATGTCTTTGGAAATGAGGTTGAGATGAAGGCTAGGGGGCGGCATGACCCGTGTGTGCTGCCTAGGGCAGTTCCAATCGTTGAATCGATGACTGCTCTTGTCCTTGCGGATCACGCTATTCGAAATCGCGGGCAAACTGGTAACAAATAAAAGGGGCCGCCAGTAGANTCGACCCCGNTATGAGTAACCGAAATCAGATCAAACGACTGGAGATGTGCCTCCGTCAACATTTATGGAGGCTCCGGTCACATAACTTCCTCTATCCGATACTAGGAATGCCACAACAGAACCGACCTCTTTAGCCTCTCCAACCCGCCCCATAGGCACTCTACTTCCCATATCTTCATAAAAATCATCTAGCGAAACGTTGGCATCCTGTTCATTTATCTTTTCCCAACGTCTTCTATGCTGTCCACTTTTTATCAATCCGACTCCTACCGTATTAACCAATATGTTGTCCGACGCCAAGTCTTTAGACATGGCTTTGGTTAAGGCAATTCCTGCAGCCCGACTAACAGAAGTAGGCACAGAGGAGGGGCCTGGGGCCTTGCCACCGGGGGTCGTTATATTAACTATCCTACCTCCACCTTGATTTTTCATGTGTTCCACAGCGATTCGAGAACAACGAATCGCACCATATACTTTTAGCTCAATATCGTAGTCCCATACCTCATCCGAAGTTTCGTCAAAAGGGCTGGCAGATGAAGTTCCTGCATTATTCACGAGGATATCGACCCGACCGTGATCATTAATTAGCTTCTGAAACGTAGTTTCAATTTGATTAACATCGGTCACGTCACANGCAATTGCCGATATTACNCCTCCCGTCTCGGAAGAAATCTTATTTACCGCTTCATCTAAGGCTTCCTGTCCTCGTGCACAAATAACGACGGTAGCACCTTCATTAGCCAATTCCCAAGCAGAAGCATATCCAATTCCATCACTTCCNCCTGTTATCAACGCGACCTTTCCGTCAAGACCTAGTTCCATTTGGTTTCTCCTTCTATTTTTCCTTCATATATGCTTCTGAAAGCANGTCCGTGACGTACTTTATTTCGACGTTCAAACCTTCCCGTTTTACCCCGCTTTCCAATTGCATAAAACAACCGGGGTTTGCTGTAGCTACAATATCAACACCCATGTTTCTTATATTAGAAATTTTCGACGATAACACTTTATCTGACATTTCTGGCTCGGTAATCATGTAAGTACCCCCAGCTCCGCAACAGATTTCGGAGCCCGGCATTTCAACAAACTCAACACCTTTAATACATTTGATGAGATCTCTGGGTTGGCGCCTGATACCTTGGGCATTTGATAGATGGCAGGAATCCTGATAGGTGATCCTTTTTTCTATTTTTCCGCTCGGACGCACTTCAGTTACGTTATCCAAGACCTCATGCACATCTACAACCCTGGATTCAAATTGAAGAGCTTTTTCAGCGTAAAGGTCGTCGTCCTTTAACAGATGGTGGTACTCTTTCATTCTCGCGCCACAGCCAGCGGAAACTGTGACTATAGGGGTACCCAGTTCCTCCGAAAAAACGTCTATATTCTTACGTGCCAGTTCCCGGGCCCTTTGGGTATCACCTACATGGGAATTTATTGCACCACAGCACACCTGATTTCGAGGAACATATACCTCGAAACCGTTCCTGTTCAACACTTGAACTGCCGACCTAATCTGGTCGCCTTGAACAATAGGCATAATACAGCCCGAAAGTAGAGAGAGCCTTTCTTTCCTATCAATCTTGGAAGGATACACACGTCCGTCAGATCTAAATGACTTGCCATTAAAGCTCGGAGCTTTGTTATCCAGATTCTTTACGAAAGGAGGAAAGACCGCCAGCAGGTTAGTAAACCTGACAACTTTCTGAAGGCCGCTTTTTATATATACGGACAGCAGTGTGGTGGACAACTTAAGTAGTCTTTGACTCGGAATGATATGTTTTAGAGTTACATCGAACATAATTTTTGACAAGAATGACATCTTTCGCTTCGTCTGAACGTTCTCCATTACTGTTTCAATCAAAGTTCCATATGGAACGCCGGAAGGGCAAACCGATTCGCAAGCTCTGCATTGGATACAAAGATCCCAGTGTCTTAGGACACCGCTATCAATTTCAATACGGCCTTCATTGACCGCCTTCATAAGTGCAATTCTGCCTCTAGGGGATTCCGTCTCCAGTCCCGTGCTCAAATAAGTAGGGCAGGACTGAAGACAGAATCCGCAATGAACACACTTATAAAGATCGTCCTCATTAACCCATCCGTCCTCTTTATCTGAAGGTGTGCTGACTACATCATTCATAACGAATCAAATCCCTGCCACAAACCTACCGGCATTAAGCGTCGAATTCGGATCATAAGTTTTCTTTAAAGATTTCATCTGGTCAATCGAGAATAACCTACCAGAGTCCCATACATCTATTGAGGCCTTCAATAAGGGAGGCAGTTTCTCAAAAACTAACGTCGATTGATAACTGTTAACAATCTCCCTCAGATCTTTTAATAAACCTATCTGGGATTCAGTTTTCAGATTTTCTATAAATAGTAATGCCGCTCCAAAGCCTTGCTGGCATATAAGGGAAAATCCGTTATTTGAAACACCTAGTCTGTTGAACAAAGCCTCTTCTATGTCATGCATTCTTGATGGGGTGGCGTATATTCTGCCTATGATTGAATCAAATGTAGTTAATGTCCCGGAATAATCTCGAATCGTTTGCCATAATAGGTCTGATTCAACTTTATCGATTATCTCCATCGTTTGAACTTCAGAATCCCTCGCTATTTTTTCGACTATCGTTACCTGCCTTTCGCAAGCTCTACGACGACCCCCAAGTTTTATAGCGCAGACTACATCAGTTTTCGATGCTTGCCCTGTAAGTAACTCGACAACATCCCCGTGCGCGGAGGCAAACGCTAAGGGCATCATACTGCTACCAAATAGTGAATGGGCGAACGAGTGAGCCATATATGAATCTCTGAATAGAAGCTTTACAGAGAGCTCCTTAAAAGGCTTAGGAGTGAGCTTAAATGACACCTTAGATATAACACCCAGGGTTCCCAAGCCCCCTACATGAAGTCGGGCCATATCATACCCTGAAACATTCTTAACTACTTGTCCTCCGCTCTTTGTTACAGTCCCATTGGCCAAAAGTACTTCCATTCCAATGATAGTATCTCGGGGATGTCCGAGCTGCCACCTCAAGTAGCCAAGGGCAGAAGAAGCAATCGTTCCACCTATAGTGGCTTTATCAGGTAGGGGAGCGTCGACAGCCAAAAATTGACCATGTTCCGCTAATGCTTTTTGCAACATGCCGATTGTGATACCTGCCTCAACCGTACAGGTCAAATCCGCAGGATTGTGAGAAACAATCTGGTTGAAAGCAGAAAGATCAAGGGCTATGTCGTATTTTTGGGGTACAGACCCAACATTAAGACGGGTACCTCCACCAAACGGTACAATTCCTAACCCGCCGCCGTCAGCGTCCTTTAGGAGTAAAGAAAGTTGATGCAAAGAAACAGGCTTCTCTGCCCCTTTACTTGGCTCAATATCATCAATAATCAAACTCAAATTAGTTAGTACCGGAAATTATATGTAAGCACCAGGGCCAACTCGGGCAATCGCTCTCGCCTGCGATATATCACCGCAGGCCGCACCCGTAGGAAAAACCTTGCCCGGATTGAATACATCCTCGGTCTCAAATGCGATCTTTAGTAACGCCATCGCCGCCATATCTTCGTCCGTGAACATAAGGGGCATCTGGTCTTGTTTCTCCAATCCAATACCGTGTTCACCAGATAGGACACCTCCCGCTTCTACACAGATCCGGAGTATTTCTGCGCCTATCGCCAAGACATTCTTGGTATCTCCCGGCTTACGTTCATCAAAAAGAATTGAGGGATGAAGATTTCCATCCCCTGCGTGAAGAAGATTCGCAATTCTGTATCCCGTGCTTTCAGAAAGCTCGTTTATCTGGCGTAAGACATCAACAAGCTTTGTGCGAGGTATTGTTCCATCCACAAGATAATAATTAGGCGCCAGCCGACCCAAAGCTCCAAGAACACCCTTTCTTCCTGCCCAAAGCTTTTCTCGCTCGTCTGGATCAGTGGCTACTCTTATCTCTAAAGGTCCAAATTCTTGACATATCGACTCTATTTCTCGAGATTCGTCTTCAACCAGTTCTTCTAGACCATCAAGTTCCACTAGGAGAACAGCTCCGGCTCCTTCAGGGTATCCTGCGCCAGCAACTGCCTGTATACAAAAATGATCCATCATTTCAATCGCTGATGGAATTATTCCTGCGCCAATTATCCCGGATACAGCAGCGCTTGCCGTTTCCACATCTTCAAATACCGCCAACATAGTTTTCACGGTCTCAGGAACCCTCAACAAACGAACAATTATAGTCGTTGCTATGGCTAGAGTTCCTTCTGATCCAATCGTAATTCCCCTTAAGTCATATCCTTGGGACTCTCTTTCAACACCACCAAATTGTGTAATAGTTCCGTCAGCGAGAACCACCTCCATTCCCAAAACATGATTTGTCGTCACACCATATGCTAGGCAGTGTGGCCCACCTGAATTTTCAGCTATGTTTCCGCCTATGGTGCACGCTCTTTGGCTCGACGGATCGGGAGCGTAATATAGACCAAGAGGGGCTACATGAGTAGACAAATCTAGATTCACAACTCCTGGCTGAACAATGGCATATTTGTCATATTCGTTGACTTCCAATATCTGAGTCATACGTGACATTGAAATAACCACTCCACCGTGCTCAGCAACAGCACCGCCACTAAGACCAGTGCCCGCGCCGCGAGCCACTACTGGTAGAGCGTTCACACGTGCTATCTTAACTATTTTCGAAACCTGCTCAGTCGTTTCAGGTAATACGACAATTAGTGGGGTCGACCTATCTACAGACCCGTCATATTCATAAACTAAAAGATCAGCTTCTGACCAGAGCACATAATCTGAACCCACAACATCTATAAGGGATTTAACGATTTTGTCCATATATTCCCTAAGTATAAAGGTCTCAGTTGCCCTTTACCTTCAAAGGGGAGCAAGAAGCTCTATAGTAGGAAAGTATGATTGGGAATCTATTTGTTAATGACATACGCATAAAGGAATTAAACCAGATGAAAGCCAAACTGTCCCGCAGAGAACCTTGCTTGGGTGTATCGGTAATGTATTTTTGCCCGCAGATTGTTGAGATAATCGGATATCTTGGTTTCGACTGGGTTCTGTTAGATTGCGAGCACGGTTCGCTTGGCGAGTCGGAAATAGAACAGATGGCAATCGCGGGCCGCGCAGCTGGACTTTCCGTGATAGCAAGACCTCAAACTAATCGCCCTTCCGATATATCGGCGGCAATGGATAAAGGTGTCGACGGAGTCCAGATTCCACACATAACGTCCTTGCAAGATGCAAAAAGAGCTGTAGACGCTGTCAAATTTCACCCTTTTGGAAAAAGATCACTGGCAATTGGAACTAGATCTTCCAGATACGGTATAAACCATAAACTCGACGACTATGTTTCAGAATCGAATTCTCGGTCGATCGTTATCTTACAAATCGAAGATAAGGAGGCTATCGACAACCTTGAATCAATTCTTGGGACCCCGTATGTCGATGTGTTTTTCGTCGGTCCGTCCGATTTATCCCAATCATTGGGGTATCCGGGGAAAGCGTCCGAACCGCCAGTAAAAGACACTATCGATCACATATTAAGTGAAATACAAGAAAAAGGCTTGACATCGGGTATAGCAGGGAATTTCACGTCACTCAAGGACTGGAGAGGACAAGGGGTCAGCTACCTATACACCCATTTGAACACAATCATAGAGCGAGGCGCCAGTGGGTTTTTATAATTTTACAGGCTCCGAAATATCATCACAATTTACCTAACGGGAAATTAGAGTAAAGCCATTTATTTTTTCCATTTGTCAAAAATTATTCGCCATTTTCATAGACTTTGTAACTTTACCGATGAGCTCTGAGAATCGATCTATAGATAAATCCTTTCTTAATACTTTGCTATAGTAGTCACCTGCGTTAATTCCCTTTTGGTTAACTTGATTTTCATCTTTTTTCAATCTATTGATAAGGTCCGCGAGATCTGACACTTTTGACACTACCCAGCCAGAATCGGTCGACTGAATTAGTTCTGCAACATCAGATTCAGGATGCATCATAGCTATTACAGGTTTCCCAGCGGACAAAAAAGTGTAAGCGCGAGAAGGAACGGATAGCTTTTCCATGCCGTCAGCAAGCGTAACTAAACAGACATCGCTGCAAAGCAATAGATTCTGAAACTCTGCAAAAGGCTGATATGGGACGCTAAGAACGTTGGCTAGATTCTTACTTAAAATTAATTCTGAAAGCTTTTCAATTCCCACTCCACCTCCCATAAAAAGAAATTTCACATCAGAAGAGTTTTTAAGTTTCTCAGCGGCCTCTATAACTTCGTCTATGGGCTGCATAATTCCGATATTGCCTGCAAAAAGTATGAGGAATTCATCCTCTGATATACCAAATCTGGCTCTGGTCTCTTGTTCTGGTGCCTCAGTGCCATCAAATTCTGGTCTAGCCCAGACAGGTATAACATTGATCAAATTACCATTAACGTTTTTTGTTTCAATAAGAGTCTTTCTCATCCCCTCACCCAGTACTACTACCGCACATGCTCTAGATAAAATCCACGACGTAAGACTGTTCCAAATCCGGAAAACCCAACTCGGTAATCTCATCCAACCAGTAGCCAAGACTATGTCAGGATGAATATCGTACATAATAGATAAAAACGGCATAGATGTATTTCTAGAAATTAAGGCCCCTATAACCCCCACAAAAGGTGGATTAGAAAGTGCAATCACAATGTCATATTTATTTTCTTTAACCAACCTCTTTGCGAGAAACCATCCGAATATGAGAAATCTCACATAACCGAGGGCTCGAACCAATAAATTGTTTCGACCTCGGGTTCCTTTCATACTGACCCTGTGAACCCTTATTGAGTCAATTTCTTCAAAAGTTGGAGCATTTTCGCCACTGGATTCATAGCTTGGTTGGGAACAAACTACTGTGATTTCATGACCTTTATCAGAAAGCCCTTCACACAGTTCCTTTAATAACTGACCCGACGACGCAATATCAGGAGTGAAATACTGGTTAACTACCAAGATTCGACAAAGTTTGTCCATAAGTTAATGACTAGAGATCCTTCCCGCTTCCCGAAGTTCGGACTCAATCCAGTGGTACGTGACTGAAAGCCCATCTGCTAGCGAATGCTCGGGAGACCAATCTAGAACGTTTTGCAATTTTGAATTGTCGCTATTTCGCCCTCTAACTCCCTGAGGCTTACTTATGTCATGTTTCTTAACGAGAGATTTACCAGCTATCTCGGAAACAGTATCAACCAATTCATCGACAGTCACCATCACATCCATGCCAAGGTTTAGAGGATCACTCACGTCAGATTCTGTTATCCGATATATTCCCTCAACACAATCATCTACATACATAAAGGATCTGGTTTGATTCCCGTCTCCCCATATCTCAATCTCGTCTCCGTCCTCCGCAAGCGCGATTTTTCGACATATTGCGGCTGGAGCTTTTTCCCTACCTCCGTCGTACGTGCCTAATGTACCGTAAACATTGTGGAATCTGGCCACTCTAGTTTCTAAACCATAATCATGCGTGTAATACTGGCACATCTTTTCCATATATAGTTTTTCCCAACCATAGCCTTCCTCAGGGTCAGCAGGATAAGCGTCTGATTCCTTTAATGGAGTTACATCGGCACTGTCTTGAAGATAGGCAGGATATATACAAGCTGAAGAAGAATAGAAGAATTTGGAAATTTCGTTTGTACGTGCTGCTTCCAACATGTGGGTATTAATAAGAGAATTATTCCGAGCGATATCTGCCAAGAACTCGGTTATGTAGCCTATTCCCCCCATATCTGCTGCGAGGTTGTAAACTTCATCTATTCCTCTCGTTGCTTGAAGACAAGCATCCCATCTTCTAAGGTCTAGAATTTCAAACTCATTAGCAGAAGATGAAGAGTATTCCGGTTCTTTTATATCCACTCCTCTAACCCAATAACCCCGTTCCTTTAGGTAGTTAACTAGGTGGTGTCCAATGAATCCACCAGCACCTGTGACGAGTATTTTCTTATTCATAAATTTCATTCCTTTTATTTGCTTTTGACTGAGCAAGCCATCTGAATGGCGCGGATATGAGCATTAGCACATGATTGTATTGAGGCGTTTTCAACTACAAACTGACGAGCACTTCTTCCAAGAGCTAGAGCTTTGTTCGGATGTCTTAAAAGGTGCAAAATCAGCTCTGAAGAGCACTGGGGGTTTTCCGGAGGAATCAGCATACCATTCAATCCATCGTTCACTACATCCTCAGTTGAGCCAACTTTAGTGGCGATCACAGGTCTCTCCATAGACATAGCTTCCAATAGGGCTGTGGATATACCTTCTCCTTTAGAAGGTTGCACATACACATCCATCAGGGAAATAACCTCTACTGAATCATCAGAATCTTGAATGAAGAAGATGTCACGTCCTCTCTGCAACCCTAATTTCTTACAATGTGACAGAAGGGAATCAAAGTAGCGGGTTTGGCTTATTGGAACGTTACCTTTAACTATAAATTGCGTTCCGGGCAAGGATCGTAGAACTTCGAACGCTGAAGTTAGAAAAGTAATATAGTCCTTTGCAGGATTCACATTACCTATTGTACCGATGACAGGCTTGTTCGTATCGATGCCGATTCGGTTAGCAAGGGATTGGCTTTTCTGATTAAAAAAATATTTATTATGATCGACCGGCGGTATAAAAAACACGCAGTCTTCATGTTTTAGAAACCGTGGAAAGTAACCATGTAAAGTACGACCTGGCATCATCGCTACATCGCACGTCGCGCGACTCCATAAAGAAATGATTCTCCTAGCGTTAGCCGGAATACCTAAACCCAGTATTTGTCCCACCACTTTTTTCCCTTCAAGGCGAGCTGCTATTGCGCCATGAGGGTTCTCCATACCCTGAATGACTACCACGTCAATTTCCAGGTTTCTGATGATTTTCCTTATCTCGCTCACAGTCTTTGCCAAACCCAAGAAAACATTCATCTGAACGACAGGATTGTAAGAATTACGTAACCGGGAAATATCTGAAGCCACGTAGCTAATGCCAGTTCGGCGAAGGATATCCTCCAAGGCAGTGGCGCCCTGAGGAATCACTGTCGTCGGTAATATTCCAACTTCTCGAAGCGGCTCATCAATTTGAACACATGTGTTTGCGGGACCGTTAAAGTGGGGGTAATGCAGTAGATTGAGAATTTTGGTCATGGATCTCCCAGATCTATTTCCGATATGCTTTCGGCCTTCAAATTTTCATAAAGTGAAACTTGAATTATTTTTAGATCCTTTCAAGTGATAATCACATCCTTGCCTTAGCCAATAGTATTTCTTGGTAAAATACAGCATACTGCTTTGCAATTGGCTCCGTATCAAATTTTTCCCTTACCATAGCTCTTCCTGCTTCACCAACTCTCATTCCCATGCCAGGCTTTTCAATCAATTGGACAATCTCTGCCTTCATCGATTTCTCATCGCAGAAACCAGTAAAACTTATAATCTTGGAATCGGGATCCAATATATCTATTCCTGGATGATTTGATGCAACTATAGGAAGCCCGCATGACATCGCCTCTAAGACAACCCGAGGAGACCCATCATTAATGGTCTGGTATACAAGAGCGTCCGCCGAATTATACCTTTCCTTCATTTGGTTTCTTGAAAGATTTTGCTCAATTACAACGAATGGGAACAGTCCAAGTTTCTCTATATATTTGATTATCGTATTTAACTCCCCTATGCCCGCCTTGATTACGAGATTGAGAGTAATTTTGTGTCCTAAGTCGTAGATCCCTTTCATTACTCTCAAGGTAGACATTAGACCATGCGAATTATCCAATCCTCCAACATAAAGTAGCCTGAAATTATTTTCTTGTCTCGAATATTCGCTGACGCCAGGGGTCCAGAAGTCAGTATTGACACTGTTAGTAATTACCCTCACCTTATCTTGAGAAATATGAATGGATTCGGCAAGCCTTTGAATGAGCCCTGGAGATTGCAAAACGACGTGATCCGCGAACTTAGACATAAGAAACTGCGTGATAGCTCCGAGATACATTCTTCTTCCACTTTGATTCAACAACAAAGAGATTGTGTTGTAACCTTGAGTTTTCCAAACGTTGTCGATTCTCCATCTCTCCAACGCATAAAATGATGTTACAAGTACTGGCCTATTCTTCCTTTTGTATGCTCTGAGAAACGGCATCAAAAAATTCCCGAATGTATCGTGTATCACATCAACAGGCCCCACCTTCGAGAGGGTTTTAGCAGTTCTCCACAGATTTATCGGCCTCCATCCACGGACAAATTGCGCATCAACAAATTCGAGGGCATTCGATTTAGGAAAGTCGTAAGGTAAATCGTTTCTACCGAGCAGAAGAGTGACTTTACCAGTTAGCTCAGATACCTCATTTAACATGTAGATCCGGTCTAGGTAGCTACTAGCATTCGGTAGAAAGAAAACTGTATGAATAGGACGGCTTGCTAAATTTACCAGTACAACCCTTCCACATCACCTAGAAGACGTATGTCGTCTTCACAAATACCCACGAGGTCGATTATGAGGGAACTCCTTGTCGTTCCGTGTTCACGAAGTTCTGGCAATAGGTTCCGATGTCCCAATATCACTATCTCTGACCCTGATATAGCTTCNGGGAGATTATCCAAACTCATATGTTGAAGCTCNGGAATCATAGAATGNAAAANTGCAAGATTTACCCCCGTAAACTTCTCAATGTGAATATTAGGATCGTAAACCTGAACATTAACTCCTTCATCAATAAGCGTTCTCGCAATAACTACAAGTGGGCTTCCNCGTAGGTCGTCNGTTCCTTCTTTGAAGGATATCCCGAGAAAAGCGACTGATGTTGGGTTCTTGGCTAAAATCCTACTGCACAGTGACTGAACTTGTTGATCATTAGACAAATCTAAGGAATTTAGCATTTCGGGATTTGTCTTCGCTTTAGTAGCAAAATTAACCAATGCTTTGACATCCTTCGGTAGACAACTACCCCCGTATGGCATACCAGGTCGAAGGTAGGCCTGTGATATGTTCAAAACATTATCGGCGCACAAAATCTCCATCACGGACCTAGCATCAGCACCGACAATATTACAAATAGACCCAATTTCATTAGCGAAAGTGATTTTCGCTGCATGGAAGGCATTGGAAGCGTATTTTGCGATTGATGCCTCAACAATTCCCACATTATGAATAGGCAAACAAGTGTTTGGATAGAACTCCTTAGATAAACTTTCCAAGTCTAGTGTCTTATCTTCTGTTCCAAATAAGAGTAGGGGAGGGGACTGAAAATCACTCAATGCCGAACCTTCTCTAAGAAACTCTGGATGAACCACGTAATTAGCATTTAAATCAGAATTGTCTTTAAAAACCCTGTTAGCCCACAGATGGGTTTCAGGAAGGCAAGTACTTCTATTAAAAANGATTAAAGGATCATCAGATTTGCTGCGATTAGCTAATATCTCTTCTACAACTTGACGCACTTGTGAGTCATCAAGGGCCCCATCGTTTCTTGAAGGCGTGCCCACACATATGAAAATAGCATCTGAGTTACAGCCGTTTTCATCACGTTTGATGGCAGTTAACCTGCCGTGTATTACTTGATCTCTTATCAGCTCAGCTAAATATGGCTCATTTACTGGGGACTCGCCTNTATTGATTAGNTCCACTTTTACNGGATTAATGTCAATGCCTGTAACAGCATGGCCAGCTTTTGCAAGCATCGCAGCAGTTACAGATCCAACATATCCCAGGCCATAAAGGGCTATTCTCATCTCAAAAGTATATCTCGATGCGTTTAATTCATAATCGCCGCTTCAATAAAGCCATCAACCATTTTTTGAATNGTGGCCTTCTCTAATATTGTAATCCTTGCTTTTCCCCCCAGTTCTTTCCTTAAGCTGNCGTCAGTGAGCAAAGTCTTTAGTTTTTCTTGCAAGTCAAATTGGTCACCACATTTAAACCTGATGCCGTTAACTGAATGTTCCAGTAATTCCGCATCACTTCCTTTTTCATCTGGAATAATCGTGGCTGTGCCGCAACCCATACTCACATTCAACGCCAGACCAACTGCACCNCCCATCAGAGTCACATCTGCGGCACAGAGCCANANAAGGTCNTGACCTTCTGGTACACGTCCTATAAATTCAATTCTGTCCGGAGGTATACGAAATCTGTTCAGAATCTTCTGNGNGTGTACTTTTAACGCATCCTCTTCANTACCCCCACCCACAACAGCGAGTCGAAAGTGAGTTCCGTTGCTCATCAAACTCGCAGACGCCTCTATAACTTCGTCAAATCTTTTTTTCTTAACTAAGGTCCCTAAAGACACAACAAGAGGCAGATCATCAGGCCGTATCCACGATGTAATCTCAGATGCATTTTTACGTACCGAATCCAAGTCAACATCATTAAGTGGAATCTCTACCGTATTCTGCGCAACTGACAATTTAGAAATCGGGATTCCCATTTCAACCATCCCATCTCTCGATTGTTCTCCATAGCAAAGTATGCGATCCCAATCAGAAAGCAAATTTTTCCAAATGAACGAATTAGGCCACTTACTAGAGTTATCGTATTTCGTCCAAGCTATTGTCCGAATATCATTGGACCTAGAATAATTNATTATATTCCGAATGTTTAATACCCTAGGATTAGCTTCTGCAATAAGAGCATCAGGCTTGGTTATTTCAAGAAGATTTCTCCAATTTGTATAAAAGAAAAGTTCCTGACTTGGAAGTGGAAACGTCAAATTTAAGATTTTCAAGTCAGCGGTCTGAAAATCTTGGATTGAATCTCCTTTATATTGACAATCCTGGCGTAAATGAGGAAACGCCACTGTCAGACTAATAGAATTTCTTCTTGAGAGTGCCCTAAAGACGCTCAACCTGTAATGTTCGAGTTTTCGCTGAAGAATCAATATTTTTTGCAAATCCNAAAGCCTTATCTGAGACAGTTGTTGACACACCAACGTACTAATGAATCAACTTTACGTAGAGGAATCGTTCTCGCCAGTGTTTTACCTAAAAATGACTTTCTGCACTTCATTGAGAAATACAGCATATTATTAACTGCAACATACACCAACTATTATTCTAGTTAGAAGTTGAAGGATTATTTGGAGTCGTTGCACCTACCCTACTATTTCAGCAATTAGCGTCTTTCTTACATCTGATTGAAGAACATCTCTAGATGAAGCATANTTTCGTGCAGCTAAAGAAATCCTCTCCCACTCTCTACGATTACTGGTGATTTTCGCTATGTAAGAAGTAGTTTCTTCCGTGGTATCGCAAACCTTCCCTAATCGATTTGAATTTAACAAACCGTCAGGATTCGAATTCATGGAAACAACGGGAACTCCAAAGTGCCAGGCCTCCAAAAAAATGTTNGGGAATCCTTCCTTTGTTAAGCCCCGATATACAANCTGTGATGTGCTGATAAGTAACTTTGATTTGGATAAAAANCTCCCTATGTTTTGAGGNTCAACAGNTCCCAACATAGACACGTTACTTAGTTTATTAATGTTTACGCTAGTTGCCTTAGCAAACTCTTCGTGACCCGGAATTGGTCCCCCAATGACAACAAACCGACATGAATCTAATGCACGAGCTATCTTAATAAGTTTTTCTGGCCCTTTTCGAGGATCAAGATTTCCTATCCATATCACGTCGATTTCCCTTTCATTGAATTTGGGAAGTATCTCCAAATTACCAAGGCGAGACGGGTTAATAATATTTCTGAAAACTCTGCTACGGCAGCCAAAATTTTCCTTTATTAATTCTGCTTGCTCTTTTGTTTGACAAAGTAAATTGCTTGACAACAAGAAGAGCAGGCGACGCTCTAGATCTGCCCAAAACGCCCCCGACTTTGCACAATGTAGATCTGACGTCNTACCGAGGGTAANTCGTTTTCTNCATAATTTCCCAAACAATGCAACAGCCAAGTTGGCAACCGACACTCCTCTTAAATATAGGCAACTCTGTGAGTTCTTGATGGCCTTGTAAAGCAGGAAAATCTTTTTAATCATAGAATCGTCTTGANTCCAAACGTTTATAAGCTCTAGCCCGATGTCAATATTACCCCCTGTTGGAGGAACATTAGAGCTTAATACAGTGAACGGAATCTTTTCACTTATCAGAGCATCAGCCACATACCTCATCTGTCTTTCCGAGCCACCAACGATCCTCTTGTCACTGGTGTCAAAAAGAGAGGCGTTTGATAACGTTACGAGGGTTACTCCGACTCGCGATTTGATTGTCATCTCCTTAAAGGAATCTTCACGGTGCTACTCAATATGAGAGTGGTAAATGCTTATTTCCTCATTACCACCAAGGTTAATGGTTCGGGCAGAACATAAATCCAAAGAAGCGGCCGAAGTAGTCAACATTCTGTAACAGCCACCCAAAAGATCATCAACATAACAGAATGACCTTGTCTGTGACCTGTCCCTGTAGATCGTTAATGGTTTACCCGTTAGAGCTTGGATAATAAAGTTTGGAAGCACCTTTCCATCTGATGGCCGCATCCTAAGGCCGTAGGTATTAAATATGCGAATAATCCTGGTATTGACCTCGTGTTCCCTCATATAGGCCATCGCGATAGATTCAGCAAATCGCTTGGCCTCGTCGTATACGTTTCTTGGACCTACCGGATTAACGTTTCCCCAATATGCCTCATTTTGCGGGGATTCTAGCGGACTACCGTAAACTTCTGATGTGGAGGCTAGGCAGAAACAGGCGTTTTTTGATCGAACTAGCCTCAAGGCGTTTAGAGTCCCGATTGCTCCGACCGTCAGCGTGTGAATAGGATATGATGAATAATCTTTTGGACTCGCAGTACTAGCAAAATGGAGGATGCTGTCCACCTCCTCCTCAATAGATATATGTTTTGTAACGCTATTTCTTATAAACTGAAAATCAATGTGGGCGACCCGATGGTTTAAGTTAGACACCCTTCCGTTGATAACGTTATCCATGCCTATAACTCGATGGCCAACATAAATTAACCGGTCACACAAGCGAGACCCCAAAAACCCAGCACCCCAGTAATTAGACTAGTCACCATACAATTCAGTAAGCCTCAATATAACTATTGGGATTTATCCAGGAAAGGTCTACCAATACCAACATATTGAAATCCAGCATCTCTAACGTGCGTCGGATTCAGCATGTTCCTACAATCAATCAATAGCGGGTTTGACATCGTATCCCTGATATTTGACAAATTAACTTGAAGATATTGCTGCCATTCAGTAGTAATCAGTATGAAATCTGTGCCCTTAGCAGCCTGCTCCGGAGAATCGAAATATTCAACCAAACCAGGTTTACGGGGCATCACCTTTTTAAACTGATTAATTGCCTCAGGATCGTGAAGATGGACTGATATACCCTGATCAATCAACCCTTTGATAATCGGGACGCACGGTGATTCACGAATATCATCCGTCCCTGGTTTGAAAGCCAGCCCCCAGATTGCGCCACATTTCCCATTAAGACCGCTTAGGGAACTCTTCAGTTTATCCAAAACAGCGATAAATCGATTTTCATTAACCGAGGAAACAGCACGAAAGATAGCCATATCAATGCCGAAGTCCTCTCCAATCTTAGAGAAAGCTTTAATATCTTTCGGTAGGCAATACCCCCCAAACCCTATTCCAGCGTTCAAGAAACTGGGTCCGATCCTCGGATCCATGCCCATAGCCTCAGCAACTTTCACGATATCAGCTCCGACCTTGTCACAAACGTCAGCCACAGAATTTATGAATGATATTTTTGTTGCGAGAAAACTGTTCGATGCATGTTTGATGATTTCGGCTGTGTTCAAATCGGTAATAACAAATTTGGCATTCCTGTGGGTAATAACACCTGTGTTCTCATTATCCATCTTGGACAACAATGGAGAGTAAATCGTTACAAGNTGATCGCGGGCAGAGTCAGACTCAACCCCCAAAACTATCCTGTCTGGTTCAAAAAAATCTTTTAATCCGGTGCCTTCCCTCAGAAACTCGGGGTTAACAGCAACATCGATATTCCAGTTGAGGTTTTTATGTTTTTCCATCATGTCTTTCAGACGTTTGGCTGTGAAAACTGATGTCGTACTCTTTTCCACTACTAATTTATTTGAATTGGCATGCTCTGCAATCAGTCTACCCACAGCCTCGATCTGTGATAAATCAGCAGACCCATCTTCGTTTTGAGGTGTACCTACACAAACAAAAATTACGTCGCTATTTTCTATGGCACTCTGGACATTGAGAGCGACTTCAAATCTTCCGCTGCGAAGAGCTGAGCTGAGCANATCTTGAAGTCCTGGCTCATAAAATGGTGCAACACCAGCTCTTATTTGGTTAGCTTTNTCTCTAAGATCGTCTGCCCCAATCACCCTCCAGCCAAGTTCAGAAAATCCTAACGCTGTAGGTAANCCAACATGGCCCAATCCGAGAATTGCAATTGTTGGNTTTTCAAACATTTCATTGAACCCCNGGGATCCTTACAATTTTAACTNGTCGCAAAACCNNACTAAATCNTTACAACCTCGCAACTAAGACTCAATCCCTGNGTTGCGTTGCGTGAGTCTACTATGAGANCAACGCACGTAGATAAGTATTCAAAATCATAAGAAGAGTGATCCGAAACAATAACCGCAACATCTATCTGCGCAAGATTCCCTGCGGTTATACTTAACGACTGAAGTTGATGACCCTCTTCTAGCTCNAATTTCTGCACATAGGGATCGTTATATACGACTTCAGCACCCTCTTCGATTAACAATTTTATTATGTCTAGTGCAGGCGATTCTCTTATGTCCGCAATATCAGGCTTATAGGTAACTCCTAGAACAATAATCTTTGAACTACTTAATGTTTTCCCTATTGCGACAAGTGCCTTTTGGGATTTTTCCAACACAAATNAAGGCATCGATGAATTTATTTCTTCAGCTAATGAAATAAATCTTGCATCATAATCCAACTGTTTCATTTTCCATGAAAGATATTGCGGATCTATCGGTATGCAATGGCCCCCTATTCCTGGGCCGGGGTAAAACGGCATAAACCCAAAGGGNTTNGTACTCGCAGCATCTATAACCTCCCAAACGTCTATGTTCAGTCGATCACACATTATTGCCAGCTCGTTGGCCAGTGCTATATTTGTAGCACGGAAGGTATTTTCAAGAAGTTTAACCATTTCCGCAGTTCCTGTACTAGATACTGGCACAACTGTATTTAAGGTTGCCCCGTATAACTCCACTGCCAGATCTGTACAACGACTGGTAANCCCTCCTATAACTTTAGGTGTAGTTCTTAAGTTCCAATCACTTCTACCGGGATCNATTCTTTCTGGAGAAAATGCCAAAAAGACATTCTCCCCGATAACTAAGTGATCTTCTAATCTTTCTTCAATGAGTGGGAGAAACATTTCCTGAGTAGCTCCAGGATATACAGTACTTTCGAGAATTATTAAGGTGCCGGCTGACATATTGGAAGAAATATTCTCACCCGCGTCGCGAACATATCTCATATCTGGATTCCCTGTTTTACTAAGGGGAGTCGGAACGCAAATCACTATCCCATCGCAAGATTTGAGGGCACTATAATCATACGTAAAACAAATTCTATTTGCGCTGTTACCCTCCATAAGATCCAATAGTTTTTGATCCTTTACATCCCCTACATGAGACGATCCCTTGTTCAAAGATTCGATTATTTGCACGGAAATATCCACGCCATAAACTTTNAATCCTGCTTCNGCAAACNTAACTGCGAGGGGAAGTCCTACGTAGCCCAATCCGACCACGCCTATGGTTGCTTCCTTTTTCTCAAANTTTTTNTTAAGGCTAGAATATTTGCTCAAATACATACTCGACANGAACATTTTTTAGACGTAGTAAGGAGTTAAATCCTATNAGGCATGGGGCAGAAAAATAGACCANNTATTCATCCTTCCAACCATANTTANATAGTGTCANCTTTCATTTACTCTAGNTTTAATNNTCTCATCAANCACTGTGAACAATCGNCATGTTNATGGAGAAGATAANCATCTCTTTTATAATACGCAGATTTTGGATCCTGAAATTACNTGTCTTATAGTGAAAACCAAATCAGTTCCATATCGGTTCCATAATGCAAAAAAACTTTATTCGTNAGAGGGCCTATAATTCCCAGCGTTGTCTTGAAACAATCCCGGNATCTCGAAATCGTGGATTTGGATGAATATGNCTCAATCCGCCTCGTTTACTAATCATCGGTTAATCCTGTTAACAGCAGTAATAACACGGTTACTGCTACTCGGGGTGCTTTTCATGCCCTTGATTGTAAGCACATCTACATTTTTTCCTTTTGTAGTCGGAAAGGCAGTCTATTCAAGGATCATGATAGAGCTGGCCTTCATCNTGTGGNTACCTCTTATAGTTTCGTCTAAAGAATTCAGGCTGCCGAAAAACCTCATCCTCATTGCTATGGCGATTTACATATTAGTTTCCATTGTTTCGGCCATTTTTGGCGTCAGTTTCAATGCGAGCTTTTGGTCAACCTATGAACGCATGCAAGGATTGTTGGATTTAATACATTGGTTCGCTTTTTCCTTAATGTTAATCAGTCTTTTTCGGAAGTTTGATCATTGGAAATTGCTTCTGAGTGTCAACCTTACGGTTAGTATATTGGTCTGTTTGCTCGGAATTGCTCAATACGCAGGTTTAGATTCGTTCGTTTCTCTGTTCCCTATAAACCCATCCAACGGAAGAGTTGAGTCAACACTAGGTAATGCTACCTACGTAGGAGCATTCTCAGTAGCCAATTTATTTATAGCAACCGCCTTAATTTGCTCATCGTTCGGACCAAACCTATCAAAGGGGAATCGACGTCTAGATTCAACCAACATCAGAACAAGAGCCCGCCGAAGACGTGACAGAAATCAGTCACAAAGCAACCGGTTAAACAACCTAACCTTGTGGAGGGTACTTTGGGGCTCTGCCCTTGTCATCAACTTGTTAGCCTTGGTTCTAAGCGGCACTAGGGGCGCGATCATTGGGTTAGTCATAGCCCTTCTGTTTGCTTCCCTAGTATATTTAATTAAGGGACGTATAGAACTAATTAGGAAAGTAAGTCTTTCATTTCTATTCGCCTTTGCAATAGTTTTAACAGCCTTCCTCGGTTTCAGAGACTCGGATATGGTTCAAACCATTGCAAAGGTCCACCCAATGGCTAACAGGTTCGTTAATTTAGACCTGAAGGATCCATCGGTTGTTAGCCGATGGCATACATGGAACGCAGGCTTTAGAGCTTCTCTCGACAAACCCATACTGGGTTGGGGTCCCGAAAACTTCATAGTTGCATGGGGACGATATTTTGATGAATCAGAAACGGTCAAAGAACGATTCGACCAAGCTCACAACAAAATAATAGAAGAGTTAACCACAAGGGGTATCATTGGACTTGGAACGTATTTGGCAATCTGGGTCCTTGCTGCCATCACCGTGATAAAAAGTATCAGAAACAAAACTGCCGCTGAACAGGGATTTATACTACTCATAGCCTCTGCTTTGTGNGCATATTTTGCTCAAAATCTATTTCTTTTTGACACACTCTCCACATATTCTCAATTTATAGTTCTGATTTCTTTATTGGTTTGTATAAACCGGGAATCTTGGAACCAATCCGACAATCAAGCAGCTGAAAATGTTTCGATCGAGGGTAAGATNTCATTACTTTCCCAGAGAATTAAAGTCGACCGNTNGCTGGCGACCTCTCTGTGCCTTGTGTTATCCACAGGGGCTATGTTGTTTTCAATTTACTGGTTTAATTTAAAACCATATAACGCAGCCCAACATACCGTACAACTGGGAATACCGAATCAAATTTGGGATTTAAAAAAGGAAGCCTTTGAGGATGCCGTTAGAACAGCACCCGGGCTAGCGAATTACCCTAGGTTACTTATGGTGCAAAGCATTACGTCTGAATGGATCAATTTTCCGTTGCAAGCGAGGCAAGAGGCATTTGAGTTAGTTGAAAAAGAATCAGTAAAGGCCATTAAACAAGAACCAGAAAATTGGCGGATCTATTATGTCTTAGCCAGGTTTTATCAAATGTCTGCAACTGAGGATCAAAATCGGCTGGATAAAGCGGATGAATTCGTAACCAAAACTGAGGAATTGGCTCCTGGAACTATGGAGGCTAAATTAGCAAGAGAGCTCAGTGTAAAACTCGACAAGGCATTTGGCAGGTAAAATGCAATATCAATTCTTATCTTTGCACATGTTGCCATTTTGCTTTCAAGGTTAATAGAACAGAATACACCAGTAGCTTGATATCAAGAATCGGATTCATTTCCCTAATATATATACGATCGTACATCAACTTATGTCGCGGATTTGTAGCATAACGACCATACACCTGAGCAATGCCTGTCAGACCAGGTTTGACAATAAGGCGTTCCGCATATAAAGGCAGAACTCCCACGATATCGTGCATCAACTCTGGCCTCTCCGGGCGAGGCCCTACTAGACTTATATCACCTTTCCAGAGGTTGATCACTTGAGGAAGTTCATCCAGAGCACGTTTTCTTATGAATTTTCCAACCCTAGTTACTCTCAGATCATTATCTGCGGCCAACACTGCTCCGGTCTCCTTTTCCGCGTCTGGAATCATGGACCTGAACTTATACAGTTTAAACAACTTCCCATTCTTTCCGAGACGGTTCTGTGTATAGAAAACGGGCCCTCTGTCCTCCAGCCAAATTGCCGTGGGTATAAAGATCCACAGGATGGCAAATATGGGAGCTAAAACCACGTGCGAACAGGTTAATATTGTTAGGTCGAACAAGGTCTTGTAGGAATTCATAATCATTCAAAATGAAAACAATATTGATACGTGAATTTATAGTGAGCACTTAACTCAAAATATGACTTGCCCATTGTCGATTAGTTAGATACCAATCTACAGCTAAATTAATTCCATCTTCTATTGATGTTTGAGGAGTCCAATTTAGAAGCTCTCTCGCTCGTGAAATATTTGCCCAGGTGGAAAGAACGTCAGATGGATCTCTTTTCTTGACTGATATAGTCGCTGCTTTGCCAACCACCCTTTCAATTATTTCTATAACTTTCTTTATCTGAACAGGGCGGTCGCTCCCTAAATTGATAACGTTATAGCCATTTACCCCGACTGCTTTGATTACCCCATCAGCAGTGTCGTCGACATAAGTGAAATCTCTTTCTCCACCGTCTCCGAAAAGAGTCAGTTCTTTCCCCTCTACGATGGATTGTATGAACTTAAATATAGACATATCTGGCCGACCTGCGGGGCCATAGACTGTGAAAAACCTCAAAATCTGAGTATTCAGCCCATAAAGGTGGTGATATGTATGCGTTAGTGTCTCCGCTGCTTTTTTCGACGCTGCGTACGGTGAGAGAGTCTTGCTGGATTCACTTTCTTCTGAGTAAGGCTGNTCCTTGCTTGCGCCGTATAAGCTCGANGTNGAGGCCAGAATAAAAGATTTAACGTCATATTTNCGACAGGCCTCCAATACGTGCAAAGTCCCATTAACGTTGGCGGTCAGGTATAGCTCAGGAGTAAGAACTGATTGCCTAACTCCCGCTCTAGCGGCTAAATGTATGACTGCCTCTGCTCCCTCGAATTCAGAGGTCCAAGAAGATATNGANTTGGATATATCATTTTCAAGCAAAGTAAACTTGTCAAATTCATTTAAACTCGATAGACGCCACAATTTCATTTTTGGATCATATGCACTATTGAGGCAGTCTATNCCNATTACAGTATGCCNTTNNGNTAGTAGNGAAGTTGCTACTCGGCTGCCTATGAATCCTGCAGCTCCTGTNACTACGTATTTAGCCATTTTTATCCTTCTCACGTNGCAGGACACCAGAATTGGTTNCAGAACATAACGCAATAATTCCAATTGTCGCCATTACTATGACCAAAGAATCAACAGGAAACCTAAAACGCGGTATTCCCCAAAAGGGTAAGACTGTGATTGATGCGTAACCTACTATTAAAAGTAACGGCCACGTGTTTTTTAANGGATTCTTGAACAAAGCAACCAAAAATAGTGTAAAAGTAGGTACCCAAATCAATGTCATAATCCAATCACTCACGGTCCANTTATTGTCATATGGGTCTGGTCTGGCGGTCCAAAAATTCTTGAATCTGTTAACTAGTGGTTTAGGCAACAAAAACCAATTTGATTTTATTGAGTCAATAGCATGACTTCGTTTCAAAGAATCGGCTTTATATTCATCTAATTGTGCGAGTTTCGTAACTCGCTCAATTATTTCATCCTCTTTTACATATTTTCCTGCTTGAATATCAGGGTGATTCAAGTTCCCGTTACTGTACATTAGAACTTGTCCGCCTTGAGTGCTATGAGGGACAAAATGGCCCAGTAAGATCAAATTGTGAACAATCCACGGGGTCAATACTAACCAAGTTAAGAGGATCAGACATGTGTATTTTATCCAGACATTCCACATTCTTAGCCTTTCGAATTTGTTCTCAAGGAAATTTGAGCCAATTAAGCAAATTAATACTCCGACAGGAATGAATATATATATAGACCTATTAAGCACCAATAATCCAAGTGAAAGACCAGTGAATACAGTGGATTTCCAGCTGCAATGCCTGGCCATCCTTATAAGAGATATAGCCAAAATAAGTACCAATACCGACGATAAAGACTCTGTAAGAAAAGCACCTGAATACCAAACGCTAGGTGGGTAGATAGTCCAGACGATCGANGCAAGCTTGGCAAACATATCTCTCTGAGCTAGTGAGAGCACTAAGACATAGATTAAAGGGGACGCTAAGGATGAGATAACAATGTTGACTAATCTACCAACTGCGACATTTTCACCTGTGAAAATGTATACGATAGATACGAGAGCTCCTAGGAGAGGTGGCCGCTGAGAATCGCCTAAAAAGTCTGCCGAGCTAATTTCCACCGCGCGTTTGTAGTAAATCCCCTCATCACCTTCTAAGGGCCTATCTATGCCTAGAATGCCGATTTGGAAGGCCCCTCTTATAAGAAGCGCGCTTAAAAATATAATGAAGCAAAAGAGCAAGGGCGACCGTTTCACTACCCGAGCCCAGCTCTTGGCTTTTATCAAGGATATCAATTAANGGGAGCTCCGACCGACGGTTTGTAGGTACAAATCATAGAATGATTCTATTAGGTTAACGAAGCCAAAATTTGTCGTTTTAGTTCCGTGGGGCTACGGACCGGCAACTGGCACGTATAACCTTCACAGAGAAAAGCCGTGGTTTGTAAGTCAGACGGGAATCTATCTCTCAGTAGGGGAGAATCCCAAATTTTTGTTTTGGGACGAGGTGAATCAACAACAATGGCACCTGCAAATAAGCGGTTAGGTAAAAATATTTTGCCGACCATCGCCTGAAACTCAGCCGCATCTCGTTCAGAGAAGGCAACTACTGCTAGCTCTACAGGTTGAGTCAGAAAAGAATGGGCGGTGCTCCAGAAAGCACCCAGCGACATTGCCGCAGATATCTTGCTCTCCGATATACGGGAAAAGGTAGATATTATAATATTTTCATATTTTCCTTGCCCTGTAATTCTGTCAATTCTTAAGAGGGCAGCGATCGCCTGAGACATTCCGCTCGGGATTACGTTGTCATAATTATTACTTGGCCGTATCACAAGGTCTGACGAACCTTGAGAAACATCATAAAACATGCTTCGGCGGCTATCCCAAAAAAGCTGAATCATGTCTTCAGCAAGTGCTTCCGCTTCAACAATCCAGTCTTCATCAAACGTTATCTCATACAGGCAAAGGCAAGCGTTTAAAAGATATGAATAATCGTCTAAGAATGCATTTCCCGATGTCGTATTGTTGATATAGGACCTAGGAAGACCTTTATTAGTTTTCTTTATGTCTAGGATTGTTTTTATGTTTTGAATTGCTAATTGTTTTAGGGAGTCCTCACCTGTAGCAAGATATCCTTCAGCCAACGACTGGACCATGAGGGAATTCCAAGAAACAATGTTCTTGCGGTCCTTAAACGGGCTGATCCGATTTTCCCTATGCTTACGAATTGTTTCCCTATCATCAACCCATAAAGGATCCGTCAATCTGGAAAATATCTCTTGATCTTGCAAAGCTCCAAGGTGAATTATGTTTCGACCGCCAAAATTGCCTTTTGGGGATACGTTAATCCTGCTAACTGCATCTATACCTCTGGGTTCCCCCAAAAGATCGATGATTTCATTAAAGGTCCACGTGTAGTAAATTCCCTCTTCTCCCTCCGAGTCGGCGTCTTGTGAGGAATAGAACAGGCCGTCATTACTGGTCATTTCTCTTTCAACATATCTGTAGATATCTAAAGCAACTTCTCTATAAAATTGGTTTCCGGTTGCCTGGAACGTATGAACATATAGAAGAGATANCAATGCATTGTCATAAAGCATCTTTTCGAAATGAGGTACAAGCCATTCNTTGTCAGTAGAATATCTGTGAAAACCACCTCCCACATGATCGTATATGCCGCCTGCATACATTTTCTTCAATGAGAATTCCACCATTTCCAAAGCCTGCGAATTAGAGTTTGAATAGTGGTATCGCAAAAGAAAGTCTAGTGCTAATGCTTGAGGAAATTTGATTTGTTCACCAAATCCACCGAACTTCCAGTCAAACTGATTTTTCAATGTCTCATAAACGGCGTCAAGATCACTCATATCCAGTTTTGNAAGCGTCTCTTCCTTTTNACTTAATTGCTCAATGTGTCGGATTACATGCTTTCCTGAATCTTCCAATTGCTCCTTCCGGTTCTTATAGGCATCGGAAACTGCAGCAAGTATCTGCGGGAACCCCGGATGACCACCGCGACCAACGGGAGGAAAATAAGTCCCACCAAAAAACGGGATCCCCTCAGGAGTCAAGAAGACGGTTAGTGGCCAACCGCCTTGTCCTGTCATGGCTTGAACCGACGTCATATATATATCGTCTATATCCGGCCGTTCTTCGCGGTCAACTTTAATGTTCACGAATCCTNTNTTCATTTGCCTAGCTATAGTTTCATCCTCAAAACATTCTCTCTCCATAACATGGCACCAGTGACAAGCACTGTAGCCTACACTCAGCAGGATAGGCAGATTACGAACCTTTGCCGTCTCAATTGCNTCATCTCCCCAGGGATACCAGTCGACAGGNTTATTGGCATGTTGAAGAAGATACGGGCTAGTTTCCCTAGCTAATCTATTAGACATTAAACAGGCAACCTTAAAAATTTATTGGATATCATCTTCCCTCAATGATAAGCGGAAATAAAATGTAAGCATAAGGGTACGTCAATCCCGTAAATATAGTGGTNAGGGGCGGCAAAAAAAGCCAGTGAANATTTAATGATTCTNACCTTTTGAAGAGTTCNNTGNATAAAAGGCTTCCTATTTCCCCAACGATGCCTGATGATGTNCCTTGAGNGTCTGCTTGAAAAGGATCTGCTTGAAAATCATTCGCCGACCAAATTTCGAAGGTNGATAACATTGTCTAAAAGAGAAGTATTCATTAACTTACAAAACCCAATCAAAGAAGAGCGTGGCACGATCCAAATGCTAATAGATTTCCCAATCGGAAGCGCACTCGTGATNACTTCAAAAAANGGGTCCGTGAGGGGAAATCATTATCACAAAGAAGACGATCATTATTCTTATTTGGCGTCNGGNAAAATCCAATATTATTATCGCGCGGCAGGCAGCAAAGATGAGCCCTCAATAGAAATTATCGAGCCTGGNCAAATGTTCTACAGTCCTCCAATGGTCGAACACACTATGAAGTTCTTAGAAGATTCTACTTTCTACGTATTCGCCAAGAGAAATCGAGATCAAGAAAGTTATGAAGCTGACGTGGTGAGAATACATCTTGCCTGATTTACTCGACCAAAAAATTATTAATGCCAAGACAATTTGCCGCCTATGTGAAGGCAATAACTTAGACTCAGTACTTGATCTAACGCCGACCCCATTGGCTAATGAATTTGTCACTTCAGATCTAATTAAAATCGACCAACCTACTTTTCCTCTCGGCTTGTCGTTGTGTGAAGACTGCAGCCACGTCCAACTCAAGCATGTTGTTAATCGAAACGCCATGTTTACCGACTATGTATATGTTTCCGGAACATCCAAGGTATTTGTCGAACATTTCAAGAACTATGCGAAGCAAGTACTAGATACATTCAAACCGGAGAAGCACTCACTTGTCATCGACATAGGTAGCAATGATGGGACATTACTGAAGTTCTTTCGGGATGCTGAATACAAAGTATTAGGTGTCGATCCTGCGGAAAATATAGCCAAGTTAGCAAATGATTCTGGNATAGAAACCCTNATCNATTTTTTTGATTCCANNCTGGCTGAAGAGATAATGATTAACAGAGGTAGGGCGGAAGTGATTTTGGCAAACAATGTTTTCGCTCATATAGACAACTTGTCAGATGTAACAGTAGGAATTAGGGACCTATTGACAGAAGATGGCATATTTATTTTCGAAGTTTCTTATTTGAAAGACGTTGTAGAAAAAAACCTATTTGATACTATCTATCATGAACATCTTTCCTATCACTCTCTAAAACCTTTGACAAAATTTTTTCATAGACATGGTATGAAAATTATCGATGCCAGNGAGGTGTCTAGCCATGGAGGNTCGTTAAGNNTAACTGTTCAAAANGCGAGCGGNAAAAANGCTGTTAGAGATANTGTNNCCGAACTACTACATGCTGAAAGTGAGCTNGGNTTGCANNAAAAGCAATCCATCGTTTCCTTAGCAGATAAAATNGATGTTCTCAAGAATGANCTTTCNCAACTATTGNANGAAATTAANTCAANNGGTATGACAATTGCTGGTTATGGCGCCCCGGCTAAAGCCACTACTTTGCTTTATGAATTTGGACTAGCTCCCTATCTTGAATACATAATAGATGACAGTCCGTTAAAGCAGAACCTGTTCACCCCCGGTAATCACATCCCAGTGTTCAGTTACAAAAAGGTTGTAGATCACCATCCAGATTTCTTAATCATTCTCGCCTGGAATTTCGCAGAATCAATCATCAGACAAAATGTTTCTTACCTCGAAAATGGTGGACATTTCATAGTACCTGTGCCAGAGATATCAGTGCATTAAATGAATAACGATTACCTCTTAGAGAGTGACATAAAGGAAATTTATGATTTACTAGGTGCGAGCTATATTGATCGGCTAGTAGGCAAAACCATTCTAATTAGTGGTGCACAGGGCTTCATTGGGCAATATTTAATAGATTTCTTTCTTTATTTAAATAAGATCCAACCTGACGAACCTATCCAGATAGTAGCAATTGATAACCTGATTACGAATACCCGAGAGGAAAAGCTTGAGCGTAAGACCGATGTAGAGTACTTAAATGTAGACGTTATTCAAGGTTTCGACTACAGCGGCTCAATTGACTATGTA
>PAOO01000029.1 GCA_002708065.1 Chloroflexota bacterium | reverse complement strand
TTGCAATCAATACTGAATGTCCTCGACTTTGGGATGTCAATGCAGGAGGCAGTCTCGGCACCACGATTCACATCAAACAGTAACGCCATAGACGTGACAAATCGGATTCCGAGATATGTTACTAAAGACTTGGAAAACATGGGCTACGAGGTAATCAGAAGTCCGTTTAGTTACGGATTTGCAGGGGTTCACGGTATAAGAATCGTTGATGGGGTCTGGGATGGAGGCGCGGATCCAGGAAGGGATGGGATGACATTATCTGTGTGAAAGTGAACATAGATGTCGATACTTGGTTCATACTTGGGTTTGATCGGTTTAATTTGATAATCGGAGAAGGCTAATGACTAACTTCCTGCGAGGGACTCCATTACAATCCATCTCAAAATATCCGACTTTTTGTGAAAAGGACGGCAATCAATGACAGTCGTCTTGGTCCATGGCAACCCTGAAACTTCTGCTATATGGAATGACTTAATACCACATCTGATATCAGACGATGTCAGAACAATTTCACCCCCAGGTTTTGGTGTTCCCGTGCCAAAAGGATTTGAACCTACAATGGATGGTTACCTTGAATGGCTTATCGACGAAATCTGTCAAATTGATTCCCCTGTAGACCTGGTAGGACACGACTGGGGAGGAGGGCATGTAGTACGGTTGGCATGCGAACGGCCGGATCTCATACGTTCTTGGGCAAGCGACATCATGGGTGTGTTCACACCTGAGTACGTATGGCACGAGAGAGCCCGAATCTGGCAAACACCAGGAACCGGGGAAGATAGTGTAGCCGCAATGATAAAGGCAACACCTGAGGAGACTACCGAGAGGTTCCACACTCTTGGTATGAGCAAGCCAATAGCCCGGGAAGTAGCTCAAGCAATTAACGATGACATGGGGAGGTGTGTCCTCAAGCTTTACAGGTCTGCGGCACAGCCAATTATAGGAGATCTCTTTGGCTCTCTTAAGAAAGCTACCGTAAAGCCCGGTCTAGCTATCGTAGCAACAGAAGACCCATTCGTCGGTGGAGAATTACTTGCAAGAAAAGCTGCCGTTCGCGCTGGTGCAGAGGTGGGAATCCTCAAGAATCAAGGGCACTGGTGGATGTGTACCGCCCCTGAATCCGGGGCTGATCTAATTAATAGGTTTATTAGTAGGGTTAATAATATCTAGACCCGGCGATTCACTTTCTTCTATTTAGGAAATAACGCACTTTTTATGAAAAGTAGTGAGGTTATCAATGGAATATCAAATCTGGTTAAATGGAGAGTTTGTAGAAAGAGACAAAGCAAATGTCAGTCTTCTCGATCGAGGGTTTAGGCTTGGTGATGTCGTATTCGACACATCTCGGACATTTGACGGTAAGGTATTCAGGTTGCGAGAGCACCTGGAGAGATTCTATAGATCCCTGAAATATGTGAGGATTGACCCCCATATGACAATTGAGGAAATGGAGTTAACTACGCTAAATGTCGTGGAACAGAATGAAGACTTAAGACGTGAGTACCAAGACGATTACATGATTACTCAAATTGTTTCTGGCGGGGTGGGCTTGAGAGGAGATAATCCAACTATAGCTGTCGTTATTGACCCGCTAGGAAGCCCACGATGGGCACCCTCCTACAAATCAGGTGCCAATGTCGTGATCAGCAAAACCAGAAGTTATTCCTCTCAAAGTCTAGATCCTAAAGTGAAGCACTACAGCAGATTGAATTTTGTACTTGCTGAGCTTGAAGCAACAGATGTCGATCCCCAGGCCATTCCCTTGTTACTAGATCTGGACGGGAATGTAAGTGAAAGTATCGGTGCCAATTTTTTCATAGTTAGCCAAGGGCAACTAATTGTTCCAAAGACGGAAAGCACTTTGCAGGGCGTTTCTCGAATGACGATAATGGAACTTGCAGAATCATTAGGCATACCCGTTTCAGAAGACAATATCCAACCCTACGATGTGTACACGGCTGACGAAGCGTTCCTAAGCAGCACACCTTACTGTATTTTGCCCGTAGGCAATGTTGATGGGAGAAAAATCGGTGAACTTGCACCAGGACCCGTCACTAATCAACTGCTAGCAGCCTGGAGCGAAAAAGTAGGTATGGACATCGTGGATCAACTTTTACGACTACCAAGATAGCAATAGAAAAATACATAGATTTGCACAAGAGGTACAAATTCTTAGAGAATTCTCAAGAACTCCGCAGGGGTTTCATAATATAATTGTTTAATCTAAGTTTGCATTCGATTTGCCAATGCTTACAAACGATAAGGAGTTGTGTATGGCNTACCTAAGGCAATCAACAGCTACAAGAAACNTGATTTTAGGACTATTAATAGTTTCCTCTATCGTAGTTTCTTTCNTAGGAATCAATAGAATCTTTGCGGACGAAGACGTCTTAGACCCTTCAGACAATGAAGGGGTGAAAAANGACCTCACTGAGCGCGACGGTAAACATCAAGGTAACTTGTTGAAAGACATAAAGGCCAAAATCCAGGCTGCCGTAGAAAGTGGCGACATCACGCAGGAACAGGCTGATGAAAAGCTGGAATACCTCGAAAATCTACCCAAAAAAGGCTTCGGGCGTTGGCACAACAAACCCCACATGAACCCTGAAGACTTAAAGGCCAAAATCCAGGCTGCCGTAGAAAGTGGCGACATCACGCAGGAACAGGCTGATCTCATTCAGAATAAGCTTAAAAGAACTATTCTTCAATGATGAGACTGGAAGTCTAAGGCGCGAAAATCCGGCACCGTTGTCGGTTTAAGGCGAGATAAAGTCACTTGACCCTACGTTTCTCGTGATGGTTTGTGATTTGGGAAAATGGGAACATTGTTCTCTTATCAGAAAATCCATAAGATGCAGTAAANCTGGCTAAAGAAGTTTTTATGCGGAATTGAATCTTATGGACACTCGGTNTGACCCTTCTGCGTTGAGCCACCTTTCGGTGCTGGACCTGACCAAATCAGAAGGTCATCACTGTGGAAAAATCCTCGCGGACCTAGGTGCCTCTGTAGTTAAGATCGAACCCCCAAAAGGCGACCAGGCAAGATCCATGCCGCCGTTTGCAACTGGGATGGGAAGGCCCGACGTAAGTCTCTATTTTGCAAACTACAACACAAATAAGTTAAGTATTATTCTCGATCTGGAATCGCCGGTCGACTTTAATTCGTTTGTCCGCCTAGTGGCAGATACAGACGTAATCATAGAAAACTTCAAACCGGGTTACCTGGAGAAATTGGGATTGGGATTTGATGAGCTCTTGAGTATTAATCCAGGTGTTGTAACGGCCTCAATTACACCGTTTGGACAAACCGGACCTTATCGAGGTTTTGTCGGATCGGAAATAGTTTTGCAGGCAATGGGAGGATTGATGTATTGCCAGGGTGATGATGACAAACCTCCTTGCGCAGCACCATGCGAACAGGCTTCACAGATGGCGTCATACCATGCAGCGTTCGGAATCCTCGCCGCTATAAATGAAAGAAACAAAAGCGGCAGGGGACAGCATCTGGATATCTCCACTTATGAAGTAGTGGCACAAGTTTTGTTCAACATAACTAGATACTCCTACCACAGTGACATCGCGCGGCGGACAGGCTCTGTTTCACCGATTGCACCTAACGGGTATTACCGCTGCAAAGACGGGTATGTATCGTTGGCCGTCCTAGAAGACTCTCATTGGCAGGAATTAGTCCGCTGGATGGATCTGGAAGCTCTCTCTGACCCGGCTTGGAATGACATGAACTTTCGTCGATCGCAACCAGATATCATAGATCAATTTGTGAGAGAGTTTACATCTGGCTTTTCAGTGTCGGATTTTCTAGAGCAAGGTCATTCTCGGCATCTGGCAGTTAGCCGAGTTAACGATATAGCGGATCTAGTTGACAGCCCACAGATGAGATCCAGGCAATATTTTACAGAAATCTCAGACCCCCAAATCGGACAGCACTTGTATCCCGGGGTTCCCTACAGATTCAGCCATACTCCGGTAAAGGTGGCAAGACCTTCTCCCTTGTTGGGGGAACATCAAGATGAGATCTTGAATAAAAACCTCCGTGAAATGGACAAGCCGGCGCCATCTTTTTCCATTAGACGGGATAATTCAGTAGGGCCTTTAAATGGTCTTCGGATCATAGATCTCAGCAGGGTCTGGTCTGGACCATTTACCACTCGTTATCTCGGAGACCTTGGAGCAGAGATAATAAAGGTTGAATCGGAAAAATACCTAGATACAGGCCGCAAGGTTACTAACTCAACACCTCAGTTCCTTGAAATAAATCGCAGTAAGAAGGGAGTAACCCTCGATTTTCAAAAGCCTGAAGGTTTGGACCTTATTAAGGACCTAATTGGAATCAGTGATGTCGTGGTCGAGAATTTTGCGGCCGGTGTATTAGAGCGCCGGGGGCTCGGATACTCCGTACTAAGAGATATCAAGCCTGATCTCGTGATGCTAAGCATGCCTGGATATGGGAATGCCGGCCCATATAGGGACCATGTAGGCTACGGGCAAAACCTGATGTCATATGGAGGGCTATCCAAAATCTGGGGGTTCCCGGAGTCCCCTATAGAATCTAGATCCAACGTACATTTCCCAGACTTTGTCTCCGCTATCGCCTCTTCGACCGCTGTTTTGGCTGCTCTGGAATACAGAACATTACATGGAGTAGGTCAGCATATTGAAGTCGCCCAAATAGAGGCGATGTCATCTTCGATGGGCGTGGCTCTCATGGATTTCTTTATCAACGGTAAATCGTGGGAAGCCAACGGGAATCAAAGCATGTGGGCGGCCCCAAGCGGAAGCTACCCTTGTCAAGGTGAAGACCAATGGTGCGCGATCACTTGTTCTGATGATAAAGAGTGGTTCAGTCTACGAAAAGCAATGGGAGATCCAAAGTGGGCCTCTGAACAAATATTTGATTCTATGGAAGGACGTATCGAACACCACGGCAAACTCGACAACCTACTTAGTAAATGGACCATAAATCATGAACCTTACAAATTGATGACACTGTTGCAGGATTTTGACGTGCCAGCCGGAGTCGTCCAATCAGGCAAACAACTATTTCACGACAAGCACCTGCGGGAAAGGGGATTCATAGTCACTGTCGAACATTCGGAATGGGGTTACGTTGAACACCCTGGAATAGCGGTGAATTTCTCAGACACCCCAGGACGTATCACCTGCGGAGTTCCCCGATTAGGGCAGCATAACAACGAAATCTTCTCGGACCTTCTGGGATTGTACCAAGGCCACGTACATCATCTTATGGAAACCAAAGTCATAGCATAGTCGCTGGTGGGTGTTCTGCGTTTTTCTCAACAACCATCAATCCTCAGACAACCTACCTAGGCGTGCTAATTTCCTTCCAAAGTCCACTGACGTCGCAAATTCCATTAAGAAATTTCATGAAATTCAAGGGTTGTGGATTTTCATATAGAACCAATTTAACCATCCCTATTATTCTTAATTCTGTAGTTCCATACACCCTTGAAATAATATGTCGCGATAATCAAACCCAAGAATATCAGCGAAGATCCCGTTAGGCTCGACAATTGGACACCTACTATATTGGCTATAGTTCCTGATATCAGACTGCCAACAGGCATTAGCCCCCATGCCATCATATATATACCGGTAACACGACCTCTGTACTTGTCAGGAAGAATTCCCTGCACCGTGGCTCCTGATATAGAAAAATACGTCATCATAAATCCTGAGAGAAGCATCATCAGCAAGAGTGCGCCAGTATAAGTGTGATTGATGCCGAGCATTGCCATGAGAATACCTAGGCCTCCTAGCAATATAAAGAGTATTTTTCCAGGCCTCTCTATTCTCGCAAATGACGCGAGCGCAACGGTACCTATAAGTGAGCCTAGGCCGGCTGATGATAAAAGCATCCCAAGTCCTTCAGGACCTACATGGAAAACCTCCGCTGCATAAACCGGCATTAACCCATTAGAGAACGGCATAATCAAGATAACCGTTATCACTGTCATGCAAGCCAGGCCGATTATAGTTTTTTCACCGATTACATAATCTAATCCTGACTTCAAATCTAGCATTATTTTCCCCGTGGCTTCATGACGCTGTGCTGCTGACGCATCGTCTCCAAAACGCATCATCATGACGATTAGAGCTGCGGAAAGCATGAGAACAGCTTCAACCATGAAGAGGGGGCTTGGCCCTACTAGAGCCAAAGAAAACCCGGCTGCTGCAGGAACCAATAATCTCATCACACTGAATGCCATCGAGTTCAGCGAAAAGGCGTTTATTAGAGCTTCTCTTGGGATTATTACGGCTAATAGGGACATCCTTGCGGGATCGCTAATAACCCAAGAAATCCCTAACAAGAAAACGAAGAAAAATAGATTCCAGGTTGCAGCATATCCAGCCATCGTAATGATTGAATAGCCAAGCAGTATCAAAGCCTGGTATACGAACACCATAGCCAATAGCAATTTTTTGTCATATTTATCGCTAAGAAGGCCCCCCAAGGGTGCGCCAAACAAAATCGGAAGGGCATCAAGCCCAAGGGCTATACTCGTCATCAGAGGAGATCCTGTTATTTCGTATGCCAGCCACCCGACAACAACTTGTTGCAACCAGAATCCAGCGCTGAAGAGAGCGGTCCCACACCATAGAAATCGATAGTTTCTATGGCGAAATGCATCAAAAGTATTAAATCTAGTAGAGATATTTACGGGCCTAGGCGTTCTTGAACAGCTTTTCACAAAGTCAAAAATGAGTACTATACGAATATAGGATCATACTAATTCTTCTACGGTATCATTCTAGAGAACAATGTTCACAAAATTTAGAAAGGGGATTTGGATCAAATGGCTGAAAAAAAGCATTTAAAACAACGAATTAATGAAGGCGAAGTAATAATCGGAGCCATAGTTGGATGGGACACTGGCAGTGATCGTCTTAAAGAGATTCTAGACCAGTATCCCTACGATTTTTTCTCTCTAGATAGCCAACATTCTCCATTTTCAGAAGAAAAACTTGTAGATTTTTGTAATATGGCCGACGAAGTTGGTGCAGACATGCATTTTCGGATCAAGCACACCCGGCATTCATACCTCATTGGCAACATCCTAGATTTAGGTCCTACGTTGATAGAAGTTCCTCAAGTCGAAAACGTAGCTACTGTTGACGAGTCGATAGAGCATTTTTATTTCCCGCCGGTTGCCAGGAGAAGTTGGATTGGAGGAGCTTCCAAGGGTTTTGAGGAACGCGGGTCCGACCGCATTGCCTATGCCAACTGGTGGAATACGTACGGGGTACTATGGATGCAAATAGAGTCGATTAACTCAGTAACCGATGTAAGAAAAATCGCAAAACACGGAATCGATTGCGTTTCCTGGGGACCCGCAGATTTAAGTTTTAGTAGAGAGTCCAATCCAGAGCATCCGTTCAAAACTGATGAGGACTGTGTCAGGTATGTTGTTAACCAGCTTGAAGGAACTGGCGTCAGGCTCGCCTATAGAAGCTATGATCCAGCTTTAAGGGACAAATACATCGACATGGGGGCTACTGTACTCCTAGAGGTACCAAAGTAGGAGCAGTTCTGACTACCTAAATCAGCGCTGGATAAGCTTCGGCTGAAGTGGGGTCCTGCTAACAATNTTGTTAGCAGGACCCCACNGTTTNTANNAATACGCCGTAACCAAAAATACTTACAGGATCTCCTTAAGCCTATCGGTGATTACTTTTTCTCCCCCTTCCTGCAATGCCTTCATGCCGATTATGAAAGCGTCGTCATCAGGCGAGGGATGGTCGGGATGAATACTGTCGGACCTCACCCAAATGCTCGGGGTTCCTGTTCGCAACTCCGAAATCACATCTGCCGCGGTCTTGCCCAACGCATTTGTGTCTAGGATGATCTTCAAACCCACGGTTGGTCCGTCTTCGGGATCGTCTCTAAGAGAAATGTGAGGTACACCGCTCAGCTCTCTTCTTATAGTGGAAATTCTATTGTCGTAAGATGCAAATCGGTCCTCGTGGTTCATTGTCAACCATTCGCGTAGAGCTGCATATACAGCAACCACTTCCTGACGGTCGACCTTCATCGGTCTCGCAAAGGTGCGGGTTGGGCTGTCTTCAAATCCAATGAAACTATTCATCCGGGCTGCCAGGATCAAGTCTCTTTTCCCTGTAAGAATACCGCTGGAGTTCACGGACCCAAAGTATTTGGCTCCGTAGGCCACCAGATCAGCTCCCATCTTGACATAATCGCTCAGTAGGCTAGTTGGATAGACTTCTCCTGCGGCATCCACGATTATGGGAATATTGTGCGCGTGTCCTATTCGTATGACTTCCTCGATCGGTAAAGCACCAGGCAGGCGATCGCCAGGAGCCAGGTAATGGATAGCTGCAGTGTTCGGTCCAATGGCCTCCTCAATGTGGTCGGCTGTTGTCTCCTCTATATTGCCAACCTCCACTAATTTCCCTCCAGGGATTGACATGGAGCGATCGTACTTCACTCTAAGCTGCTTCTGTATGATGAATTCATGTCGCATTCCCAAAACATCTGGAATTTGTTCGATCTTTGCAACATCCTGTCCAGTCATGATGGCTGCTGCTCCGACCGCAAGTGCCGCCGCGCATCCTGAAGTGATCAATGCAGCCTCCACATCGAGCATTTCGGCAACCCTCTCCCCCACCCTATCAATCAATTCTCCCATGTCTGCATAATATCCCTCAGATTCGTCCATTACGGCACGAACTTCAGGAGATGGGGTACCACCACCCAGAAGAGTACGGTGGCCCATGGCATTGATGACAGGATTAACACCCAACTCTTCGTAAATGTTGCTCATTACATACTCTCAAAGATATAGATTTATCGTTTCAGGTCCTCGTTCCAGCGATTCATTCTAAGATGCCATAGTACACGCCGCAAGCCGACATACTAATAAGTCACAAGAGGTCTTCCTAATTACGGGCACGGCCCTGCGTCTCGAGAACTTGAGACTTCGATGGCAAAGATATAAGCGACCGCGAACTCACTCGTATGCGTACTATATTTTAGAATGAAAGGAATTTACACCACTGAAATTGCAACGTCTGTATATATACTTGAACTAACATCCTTAGTTTTCACCCTAACTCACACAGGTTGCTAGTTTCCACTGAGCCCAAACCTTTCGATGCTAAAGGGTGCTATCTGGGAGCAATCACCAGTTGCCACGAAGCCCGCCATTAGTTTTGCGGTGCTCGGACTACACATTATTCCGAGACGATCATGCCCTGATGCGAGACTCACACCAGACCATCCAGGTAGAGGTCCAAGAATAGGCATTCCGTCAGGTGTTCCTGGTCTGACACCGGCAGAGGCCGAAACAAATTCTGCGTCATGCAAGATTGGGAATACCTCTTTCGCTTTTGCAACCATTTGTGAAATAGCTTCACCCGTGACAACTTGATCAAAATTACCTTCTTCTCTAGTAGCTGCAGAAAGGACGGAACCATCCTTTTGAGGAACTATGCTTTGCACCGTACTTTTGGGGAGAAATCCAGATTTGCGAAGAAGTATTCGCTGCCCCTTGATCGGCCGAACTGGAATCGAATAAGGCAGCCAACGTTGAACGATACCACTCCAAGGGCCTGCGCAAATGATTGTGTGGTCAGCATGGTAAATTCCTAACTGAGTTCTGATTCCGATAACTTTGTCTTTGTTAATCTCTAATCCCATCACCTCCACGTCCTCAAAAAACCTAGCTCCTAGCCTGGTCGCTGCATGTGCCAGGGCATTGACGAAGGCTACTCCCACAATGCTCCCGTCCTTGGGCGAAAATACGCCACCCAGGGCTTTTCCTGTAATCTCAGGTTCTCTATCAGTAAGTTCCTTCCGGTCAATCCATCGAACACCGATTCCAAGCTCTCTTTGCCATTTCAGGTTGTCGAGTAAAACAGCGTCATTAATTTCATCAAGCAGAACTTTGATAGCTCCCGTTTGTTGAAATTTGGGATCAATTCCCGCTTCTTCAAGCTCTTTAACCAAAGTGGGGAATATTTCAAAACTTCGCATTCCCAGCTGAAAATAAGGTTCTGAGGTTTGGTCAAAGTACCAGATAGGTCCTATCATTCCTGCTGTTGCACCAGACGCCCCTGAAGCCAATCTATTCTTTTCAAACACTGTGCAATTGATACCCATTTTAGAAAGCTGGTAAGCAATAGAGCACCCAATTACACCACCGCCAACGATTGCCACATCCGTGCTTTGATTCATCAGGTCCTCCATAAACGTTTATCTTAAGCATTTCAGCGAGAAACAACGACCGGCATTTACCAGGTTGTTAAAGGAATTTTGAAGGCTGGACAGATGGGATACAAATGAAAGTTTTTACTCATGCCCTTAGCAGCTTCATCTCCTCGATTTGTAACTACTTCGCCGTTAGGAATTACTCTTTGGAGCTCCATCCGGTCTAAAGATCGAGGTGACCTCCGGACAAGTGTTATCCCAATGCTAAACTTTGTCCTATGACCTCGCTAGCACTCAGTCTGGTACTACTCGCCTCAGTTGCCCACTCAAGCTGGAATTTCTTGATGAAGCGATCGGAAGACAAAGAAGTCTTCATCTGGGGCCTGCTAGTAGCGGCCAGTGTACTACTTGCTCCGCTGGGTGTGGTGCTAGCATGGCAAAATCCGATAGAGTCGGTTGGCTGGTGGTTCATTACAGCAACCATAGTGCTGCATACACTTTACTTCGGCTTGCTCGGCCGCAGCTACACCGAGGGTGACCTTTCTCTGGTCTATCCCATTGCCAGGGGCATGGGCCCTATGTTGGTACCGATACTGGCCGTAGTATTCCTCGGCGAGACCATTGCCACTTCAGCAATTACCGGTATCATTGTAATAGTTGCTGGCGTATATACCGTTTCTTGGTGGGGCAGTTTCCGCCGGCTGGCCCGACATCCCTTGGACTTATTCAGAAATCCCGGCACCCGATACGCAGTCCTTACTGGCTTCACGATTGCCGCCTACACCATTATAGACAAGGGCGGTGTCGGCCACGTCCAACCTTTTCTCTACATGTATATGATGACTTTGGGGTCAGCGATAGGCCTCTTTCCATACGTCCTAGCTAAACGTAGACTCGGCAGAATCAGGCACGAGCTGTGCAACAATTCAGTTGCTATTTTGGTAGCAGGCGGCCTCACATTTTTGGCATATGGGCTGGTGTTGACGGCCTTCTCCCTTTCTCGTGTGAGCTACGTCGCTCCGACCCGAGAGATAGGAATCGTCGTCACCGTACTCATAGGAACNCTGGTTCTCAAAGAGCCATTCGGAGCAGGCCGTTTACTAGGCTCCGTGATGATAGTTGCCGGTCTCCTGCTAATCGCCCTGTCTCCATAAATGTGGGCGGTTACCCTTGATGGGAGAAGGTACTTTTAGAAAGACTCAAACCCGCACCCTCGCTATCGTAGGCTAATAGACACAGCCAAGATAGAAGCTTTTTTTGTTCGGAGTTGGTTGGGTGGTTATGGCGTCACATATCACGGGTTAACCCGGGCTTCAGATATCGAGTACCTTGACCTATGGGAAAATATAAACCTATCTAAGACAATGGATAATAATCTCAATATTTGACAAATAATGAACTTTTATCTAGTTTTCCCTCAAAGAGTAATCTGGATGAATCTTTCAGTTTTCATTTGACTAGTTTCTAAATAATAAGGGTAGAAAATGACTTACATATTAAGCGGATTCAGAACACCGAAACCTGGTAAAGCTAAAGATCTAATCAATGCTTCTGTTGATTTTTATAAAAGTAATAACCTTGCCGGAATGGTCACTGTAAACTCTGAGATGCCATCAGTTAACACTCACAGGCTTGTTGCCGATGCTGATTCTATAGAATCTCTACATGACGCCTTTGAGCTAGGGACTATACCGGGACAGGAAACATTGGCAGGTTTAGAGTCTCTCACCACCAGTGGAACGAGGTACATCATTCGAGAGAGAATCGCTCCACTGGGAGCAGATTTCGCGCCGAATGATAACCCAAAGTATATGCTTAGGATTATTCTAGATGCCAAAGTGGGTCTCGGCCCAGAACTACTTGACGTGGTCTTGTCAAACCATGAAAGACTGGGAGGCCCCGTAAACGTCACGGCCAAGGCAGGTAGCCTTCAGAGAATTATACTTTCTAGGCCCCTCGCTCATTTTAGCGACGTAACTAAGGCTCGAGATGTTAATCAGGCGATTGCTGGCATGAAACAACAAGGCATGGTCAGCTGGAACCATCTGTGCGAGTCAGTTGAAAGACGAGTTGGCCGCATCGCATACATGAAGCGATCGACCTAAACAACCGGAAACATTGCAGTAAAGGAAGGATTGGTTCACGTCGTATTTGTCTTGCGAAAGGCACGAGCTACCTAATAAGACATGCCGCATGTGTTTTGAATGTACATTTCACTACACCTCACTCCGCTGGACAAAGCCTTGGCATTCTCTAATGCGCCGTGATATTGCACGGCAAGCTGTGTTCGCCCCGCCCTGCGAGTCTACTAACATACCTCCGGATGGTTTCCACCCGTCGCAGAAGGATATAGAGTTGCCGAGAACCATCCATCCGAGCCTCACTGCCTCCCCATGTATTCGGCTCGTTCAGGATTTATTCATTCGAATATAAAGTAAGGTTGCGAATAAATACATTTATTCGGTATTTTCGCAACCATGAAATACGTAGCTTGCCTCTAGAAAGGAGGATAGGGCAAACTGTTTCAGCAAAATGAAACCATCAACAGAGGAGTAAACAATGCTTTTTCATATAACAGCACAACATGACCACACCACTTGCGGATTCGTTACGCATGGAAAAGAGACAATGAAATCCAGGAGTGTATGGGTGGAGGGTAGCGACAAAGTGAAAGTCCTAGGAGCATGGGGTTACCAGACATCCCACACACTATTTGGGATCGTTGAGGCCGATGCTTATGAAGACATCGCCGAACATTTCGAATATCACCTAGGCTTAGGACCTGTAGAGGTTCTTCCAATTCTCGATTTGGTCCAGCGCCGCAAGGATTTGGGTTTCTGGGGTCAGAGCTAGGAGAGAATGTACAGAAGTGTAGACATAATTATTCTTTCGACATTCGGAGCCATTTAGATTATTTATGTCACACTTACAAAGGAACGCAAATGACATATTTCTCATGGGGGGGAAGAGATGGCTGACGCAACAGTTCCAGTAAAAGACGAAGAAACAACTGAGGTTAGANAGCTGACTGATGGNTTTCATCTCATCATCGACGCTCTCAAACTCAACGATATCAACACGATTTATAACGTGCCAGGAATNCCGATTACGGATTTGGGCCGCATGATGCAGGCATCTGGCATGCGGATTNTTTCATTTCGGCACGAACAGAACGCAGGATACGCCGCGGCAACTTCGGGCTTCCTTACTAAAAAACCAGGGATTTGTTTAACGGTGTCAGCACCAGGTTTTCTCAACGGTCTCACCGCCCTAGCTCATGCCACAACCAACTGCTTTCCAATGATCCTGATTAGTGGATCCTCCGAGCGTGAGATCGTCGATTTGCAGCAGGGAGACTACGAGGAGATGGACCAGCTCGCCGTTGCAAAACCGCTTTGCAAGGCTGCCTACCGGGTACTTCATCCGAAAGACATCGGGACAGGAATTGCGCGTTCCATCCGAGCCGCTGTTTCAGGGCGTCCGGGTGGAGTTTATCTTGACCTACCTGCAAAGCTCCTCGCTCAAGTCATGGACGCTGATGCGGGCGCCAAATCACTCGTCAAGGTCATAGACCCCGCTCCACTCCAAATTCCTGCTCCTGAATCGGTTAATCGCGCTTTCAAATTGCTCAAATCAGCTAAGCGTCCTTTGATCATTCTCGGAAAAGGAGCTGCCTACGCGCAGGCAGATGACGACATTCGGGCATTGGTGGAGAAGAGTGGAATTCCATACCTACCAATGAGTATGGCTAAGGGCCTATTGCCAGACACCCATCCTCAGTCGGCGGCCGCAGCCAGATCAATGGCACTCAAAGAAGCCGATGTCATAATGGTCGTCGGAGCCCGCCTAAATTGGCTCCTGTCTCATGGCAAGGGTGGTACCTGGGGCAATAACCCTAAGAAGTTTATACAGGTCGATATTGAGCCTAGGGAGATGGATAGCAATGTCGAGATCGCGGCCCCAGTGGTCGGTGACATCGGTTCCTGCGTCAAAGCCTTGCTTCACAGTATGGAAGATAGCTGGACACGGCCGCCAATCGCTTGGACCGATGGAATAAAGTCCAAAGTAGAAACCAATGTCGCCAGGATGGCGCCCAGACTGCAAAACAGAAACGACCCAATGGATTTTCACGGCGCTCTAGGGGTGCTGCGTACAGTTATCAAAGAGCGACCGGATGCAATCCTTGTAAACGAGGGCGCCAACACGTTGGATTTTGCCCGCACAATCATCGATATGTACAAACCCAGGAAACGGCTGGACGTAGGAACATGGGGTGTTATGGGAGTTGGCATGGGGTCCGCCGTTGCCGCCGCCGTGGAGACGGGCAAACCAGTGCTGGCGATCGAAGGTGATAGTGCCTTCGGTTTTTCGGGCATGGAAATTGAAACGATTTGCCGTTACAGATTGCCGGTTTGTGTGGTGGTTTTCAATAACGGCGGTATCTATCGCGGTATGGATGCAAATTCCACCAGCAGCACAGACGTTGCTACAACTGTGTTCGTTGAAAACGCTCGCTACGATAAGATGATGGAGGCGTTCGGCGGCAGTGGCGTAAAAGTAACATCTCCGGATGAATTGGGCCGTGCAGTAAACGAAGCTATGGATTCTGGCAAACCGACACTGGTGAACGCAGTGATCGACAGCAGCGCCGGCACAGAGAGTGGCCGAATCGGCAATCTCAATCCGCAAAGCATCGTGTCTAGGAGATAACAGAGATATAAAACAAACCATCGGGAATTCATGGCTGAAAAGAGATGATGCCATAGCAGGACTCGAACCTGCGTAGCCGATTTAGGAATTGTACTAAGNGCGTTTTAACCTTANATAGCGCNTCNCTTATATTGNCTATCTGTACCTGTGAGCTGNTCTGGTTGTAACAAANCNAATNNGCCNTTNTNCACNNGNNCCCATTAGTTTGTAACCATGTAAACCTAAGACCTNTATCCTCTACAGCAGTTCANAGGAGANTCGTAAATGCAGAATATATCAGCNTCAGNCGGGCAAGGCGTATACGTAATAGGACCATATACTNAACCTGTGGCAACGGTAGCCTTAGGTCAGACGGTTACCATCGAAACAATAGATGCATTCGGAAATCAAATCACTTCAGCAAAAGATGATATTACGGAAGTAATTACCCTCCCATTTGTAAACCCCTTAACAGGGCCTATTTACATCGAAGGTGCTGATAAGGGCGATACCCTAGTAGTAACGATACATGACATCGCGGTGACTCGAGATTACGGCGTGAGCGCCCTTATACCTGATTTTGGTGGCTTATGTGGAACCGTGTTCACGCGAACATTACAACCACCACTACCAGCAAAAGTCATGCTCCATCCAATTAATAACGGTCGTATTACATTTTCAGAGGAATTAGATATTCAAACCATTCCGTACGAGCCGTTCTATGGCACAATCGGAACAGCCCCAGAAATCGAAGCTATATCATCATTATCCCCNGGATTTCACGGCGGTAATATGGATGCCGCGGATGTTTGTCCTGGCAATAAGGTATTTTTGCCCGTCAACGTTCCAGGTGCTCTTTTCCATATTGGAGACGGGCATGCTGCTCAGGGGGATGGCGAGGTTTGTGGAGTTGCCACCGAGATTCCAACACGTGGAACGTTTACATTCGACTTGATTAAGGCAAATCCCATCGGCACTCCTAGGATTGAATCTGATGAATTTATTATGGCGGTAGGTAGCGCTCGNCCCATGGAAGATGCTGCCCGGATTGCCTTTTATGAACTTATCTTATGGCTCGAACAAGACTTTGGTATTGACAGGATGACCGGATACCAACTTTGTTCACAAGTGGCGCNAGTCAGGTTGGCAAATATGGTGGACATTCTTTATTCAGTGGTGGCCAAATTCCCGAAGAAATTTCTGCCACAACATCGTGACAGTTGTTGATAGAAGTCAGTATCTGTACCCATCAAGGAAGAATCCCTTGCTACGTCTCACCCTTCGCAGAGGGGTTTAGAGGGTGCGGAGAAATGTCTCTCCGCACCTCGCTACCTTCGATGTTTGAAACAGATTGCATGCTCTAGCGACAAAGGAGATCACTACAAAGTGACAACTATTCAAAGCCTATTAATCCGATCNGAATCGATTTGTGACATTGGGTTGGTATGTATGATGTATACCAAGCACAAGTACCAGTTTAGAGGAGTCGACAAAAATGGCAGACTACAAGNAATTAAAAGCCCGCCTAGNTCGAGGAGAAACGATAATCCATGACGCGGCCGTTAGCACCGAACTGCATTCCATGGGTGTACCAATGGATTTTGTGGCATGGAGCGGTCCTTCAAATTACACCCATCCATCCAGCATCATCCAGATGCACGAACGTCATATAAGGGCCGGCTCAGACATTATCACAACAAATACCTGGTCTACTCTAAGACCTACCTTGGAAAGAGCTGGTTACGGTGACTTTGTAAGAGAAATAAATGCANGGGCTGTTCACCTGGCACAAGAAGCCAGAGATAGGGCTTCCGAAGGTAGAGATCTTTATATTGCTGGTTCACTATCAAGCAACATAACAGGAAGGGATCCCAGAACAGGTGAAATCGGATTTGGCGCCTTTTCAGCGACCCCCCGAGTATCCACCGAAGAGTTAAAGGAATATTACGGTGAGGTGACAAGTATTATGGCGGAGGCCGGAGTTGATTTCTTCCTAGTAGAAGCAATGGGGCGGGATAATGAAGCCAGGATTATTCAGGCACAAGCAGCCAAGGACACAGGTCTTCCTGTTTGGATTGGGTTCAATGCGTATGTTGATTCAAAAGATTTAGTAATGCTGGGAGGACAACAGGTCCCGACACATGTAGCGGAAGGCCCTTTACATAAAGGTTCCAGGCCCATGAAAGATATGACATTAGCCGAGGCCATTAGAGAAGTTTTACCAGTTGGTCCGGACGTGATCTCAGCATTCCACTCGAGGATTGCAAGTGTTAACCGTGCAGTGCAAGTGGCATTGGAAGAATGGCCAGGGCCTGTGATGGCGTACCCGGATGCAGGAAGACAATCCTCTNCCTTAGCCAAATGGCACGACCGGTCGCTTACAAACGAAGAATCCATTGATGATTTTACAAATGCTGCAAAAACGTGGGTCAATCGAGGAGTTCAAATAATCGGTNCCTGTTGCGAATTCGGAGTCGAATATATCGAGCCCTTACGCAAATCTATACCAACCAAAATTTCTCATACAAGATCGATTACCCAGTAATAGCGCTAGCGAAAAGGATTAAAAATCGATCTNCCGAGCCTAAGAAAAACGAGTGTTNACCGCAGAAATGAATTTCATAAATCAAAAAGAACGCAACTCAGCCAGACTGCTGTCAAACCCCAAATTCGACGCCAGTAATCGATTGCCGAAGACATAAAAACAGCGGGATTCACGCCTGAGAAAAAGTGGTACCCCTAACAGGACTCGAACCTGTGCCTCCGGTTTAGGAAACCGGTGCTCTATCCTCCTGAGCTATAGGGGCGAGAAGTAATTCTAGGCNCAAAATTGTATCANATNGCGANCNNTTTTGNTNCCTGATTTTCTGGAAANNNGGGAAAAACGGGGAACTTTNNNAATTTGCCCNNGCCTCNGNCGGCTTTCAATCNCATTTCNGCTTGAATGAGCATTAAATCCGAATAGCGTGTACCATCNTCACACTGNTAAAAACGCANCTANGTACTGCTCAAATTAGTTCANTTTAAGAATNANGGAAGGAGTGTGAATCATGGGCGAGCTCACCGGAGAACAAATTATCGCGAAGGCACTGAAGACGCAAGGCGTGGAGCATGGATTTGGGGTTGTAGGTATCCCAGTTGCAGGTATTGCCGGTGCCATGATGAAGGAAGGTATGACCTATCACGGAATGCGCCACGAGATGCCAGCCACATATGCGGC
>PAOO01000028.1 GCA_002708065.1 Chloroflexota bacterium | reverse complement strand
GACCTTAAACAATCGATAATTCGTTGTCAATTGCATACGTTTTAGCAAAACCGGTACGAGTCATAGTGCTTACCCTGACGTACGGGCGGGGCAAGGAATACCCGAATCTGGCTATTCAACGATATCGGGGGGTATTCTCATTAAAATAGAGCTTGGATATAACCCAGGTGAACCCCAGATATACGAAGTATCCAACATTATCGTTGGAAGTTAGCTTATTCCAGTAATTCGCTAACCCATTCCGCATCAATGCGGTTGAGACAAGCCTTAATGGATACATAAAGGATGTTTCGTAATCAGGTGAGTTTGCCCCAGCTGCGGTCAGTTATTTGGGCGGTTAGCTCAGTGGTTTAGAACGTATAATATTGCAGCGAAGGCCGCCGCGCCACGGGGGCATCTTACAGTCCTCACATGACTAAAATTTAGGAATGTGAGTGGCGCAGATACCCTCTCCATAAATTCTAATCCTCCCCCCTACGCTTCATCTCTTTTTCCCATTCCCATTGGGCGAGTTGTATTCTCTCCTCCTCTTTCAGCGCCCTATATTTATCTAAGGCGCGGCCAAGGAGATGGCCGAGATATGCTCCAGTTACCAGCCCTCCCCCAATAAGTACCAATCTGGTAAGTCCGTTAGCATTGGAAGAAATGATGGCACCGAGGAGTGGCCCCAAAAGCATTCCAATAACTGCGAACAGTCCTTGCCATGGACCCTCACCCTTAAAGAGGTCGCTCATTGAAAATCACCTTTACCCCGTACACGCATTGCACAAATCGTCCAAGCTCGCTGCGCTGAAAGTGTAAGTAATATCCGGAACTGACAAAACAGGCCTTACTTTCACTCAATGGCCTAGCTTAAGTATCCTCCTAGATAGGGGAGATATAGGGAATTAACTGGGATTAATTCACTTTATCTTAGACGCTTTCAAATACCGCATATGTAATTACAGAAACAGTAACTGGGAAAACTATGAATGCAAACCTTCTTAACAACTTAAACATCATTATCCCGATTGTTGGCAGTGCTATAAGCGCCATTCCAGCCCATGCATCATGTTCCGCATAGACAAGGAACGCCGCCAATACCATGCCGGGAACTATTCCGATGATAGCTATAAGAGAATATGCAATTAAGGTTCCACCCTGCACGGTAGAAGCTGGAATTATTTCTTCTGCCCGATCAATAAACACATTAACAGATGGGCGAGGAGCTGGCTGCAACACTGTGCATTCTAGGCATTGTTTGTTGAGGATTTCAGTTCCACATTTAGGGCATTTCATTCTCTCACGGTATCAGATAGCAGAGATGGGTACGACCAAATCCCGTTCTCGGCGCCGCTCTTAAGTATCAAGATGACCTTACAAAACTTTAATGAATACGTTGAATGTTTTTAGCATTATTACTATTGCCGAAGCATAAAAGATAAAAGTACGCACAATTGGGGCATTTAGAACCCGTCCATCTTTATCCTAAATGAGCTAAGCAGATTGAGAACTTCAGGGAAACTGAAATTAGCTCCCACGATAGAGTTTTCAGTGGGGTTTATGCTGAAGTTACTCGCCTCTCTAAAATCACAGTTATTGAGCTTCGATGAACTAAACCGTGTGTTAGTCAAGTCGGTTTTAACAAAATTTGCCCCAGTTAAGTCACAAGATTCGAAACCGACATCGTGTGCCTTGCAGTTTCTTATCATTAAGCCGGGGAGTTTTAATGAGTTAAAAGCTGAAAAACTGATATCGCACGAATCAAATTCAATCGGAGCTGACATCGTAATACCCGTCCAGTTAAGTAGTGTCCAGTTCACTCCAATAATCTTACAAAGTTCAAACCTCGTTTCGATGAATCTTGTCTGCGTTAATTTTACTAAACCCAGGTTGGAATTCTTGAACACACATTCCAGGAATTTACAATCGTTAAATTGTGATTCATTAAAATCGCAATCCACAAATTCGCACCTTTCAAAAGTGCTTGAATTGATGAGACCTCGACTAAATTCCAGGCCGGAAAAAGTTAGGTCTTCGTAGAAAGCGTTATCTTTCAATTCCACCCCATAATTCTAGTTCAGATCGCTGTGAATGGGTTGGAGCATATGACTGAGCCTGAGTATGCAGCCCAGGGCATTAGCAACCTAGAATGCGAGCCAACGAGAACGCTGCGTGAGTTGGTGAATGCGTCACAAGCATTGGCAACGAGGAGATAGTTTAAAGAATTTCCGTTGAAGTCCTTCAGTGTGCCGCTTGAACGAGCTAGTAAAAGGATCTATCTGGTTAGCCTGAGGATAAGCACTAAAAGGTTTATCCCCACGACAGCGGACAGCGGAAGTATCACCAACAAAATCCATTCCGATCTGGAATTAGGAATGTTTACAGGTATGCCTTTCCACTTAAATGACTTCATGTTTGCATTATAAGAACTAGGCCAGCTCGCCGCGCGTACCGTGTGAGTATTGTGCAGGAAGCGATCATTCTCCATATTCAACAGAATTCAACAGAAAATTACACGAACGCTTCCTGTTCAGGGTAAGACTTAGTTGACTGTGAGATATCCTAGTATTTTTACTTGTGCTTGAATAAACTAACTTAAGGACTAGTATTCCTCGTGAAATCAAGCCACTCTCCACAAATGCAATTACTGTTAGATGCCCCTATCGTCAGTATGCTGTGTAGGCTAGCTATACCAAACTTGGTGTCTGTAACAACAATGACTTGCATTTTTTTTGCGGATGCAAGGTTCATTGGTCAGCTAGGTACCANAGCCCTTGCGAGTCTAGCAGTCGTATTTCCATTCCAGTCTCTAATGCAAATGATGGCTGCTGGAGCTATCGGAGGGGGCATTACATNTTCCGTTGCAAGGGCGCTCGGTAGCGGGGATAGGTTCAAANCTGAAGAGTCTGCCTGGCACGGTTTAATAATAATTGGGGTGATGTCGCTCTTANATACCTTGGTGCTGGGGGCGTTCTGCAGACCTATATTTTCTCTGCTTGGTGCTACGGAGGAGGTAAATATAATAGAGCGAGAAACATCGCCTGGCTGGGTTTCGGGGCCACATTTGTCTCTACCGGAATAATCGGGATAATCGCGGCTANGGAGCCAAGCCTGTGGCTCGACCGGTTTACCAATGACCCCAAGGCTTATTCATACGGCGCTTTGTACCTCAGTTTTGCAGCACTTTTTTATGGCTTCTTTGGAGGAGGACAAAGCTTATATTTCGCCAGTCAAGGCACGGGTCGAATGCTAATCCCAGTAACTGTCAGTATTTCAAGATTGATATTAGTAGCTACTATCGGAATGTTATCAGTCAGATTCTCGTGGGATATTTCAGTGATTTTTGGAACAGTTGGTNCAGGATTAGCAATATTCGGAGTCGGAAATGCCGCCAACATGTTTAGTAATATATGGCGCCAAAAGCAAGCAGTAGAATGAAATTCGTAGAACCTCTTAAATTAAGAACTCATATTTTCANAAATCCGATTCACTATTTTCAAAAAAGCGTACTTTTCAGATCCCGTCGCATCTAACAACCATTTGAATTAAGCCTCCAAATATGACGTGACTATATTAACCTCAGAACTAGCTCCAAGAAGGTGATAGGACCGAGGCAAATTGCGGAGATTTACCAACCAATGGTTATTGATATTCACATAATAACAAGCTGAGTGTCTGCATCGATTGGAATGGANTCTTCCCAAGATTTTGAATGGTAAATATAGTGACACCAAGTCAACTTGTGCGCCTGAAATACACAATGATATTAACTTGTCCTNATTCCTTCTGTCGCACGCAGAGCACTGGATTGAATTTGCATCTCTGTATTCAGATCCTTATATGTAAATGTGGTTTTGCCGTTAAATAGCAGCTCACGTTCATGGTTAGTGTACATATCCGCAAGTTGAAGCAATTTTTCTGGCGCACGACTCCAGTCTGCTACACAGCTGATTCTCCATATCCACTTGGCTGTTCTAGCNCTCGGAGNATAGGCATAGGCCTCTAAAAGACTCATCATTANCCTAGACGCTTCCCAAGGTATTCCGTACTCTTCACACTCGTGCCATTCAAACTCTTTATCCTGGGCAACCACGTCTTCAGGCATTGTCCTGAACCTTTGCAGCCAGGCCCCAATTGTTCGTAAGCTCACAGATTGGTCTTGATAACGTTCATTGAGCACCTCGAATATATGTTTTCTCCCCTTTCCTGAAGCGTGCAATATATAAGCCTCAAGGAACTGTCCAGCGTTGTCTTTAGTGCGCGACATGCATTTAACTCCTACGTGNAATAGTTGCCCTATTTATAATTTTAACTTCCCTATATTCCAGAATCACCTGTGAAACGGCTACTACATTCGATATATATCATTCTCTTCTACAAAGCCTATACGTTCACAAATAAACTTCTCCNCTGCGTTCTGAGATTTAGGGTGTGGTAGTCTCCAATTACAAATTACTACCTGACCTTGGAGGAAAAGTGCCCAGAGAATTCGGTCCCACTACTATTGAGGAGACTATCCTCCAGAGGCTAAAGAAGGGGCATAAAATTCTTACAGCAATCTCTATCCTTTTTAGAGAGTCTTTCATTTCTTCAGGTAGAGACGTGCAAATGCCTCAACCGGCCAAATCTGACGCCGGAGAATAATAAATTAGGAGTAATAAGATATGGCATCTGGTGACCGAAAACTTGGAGACATAGCAACGCAATTGATTCTAGAGAACGATAAAGTCAGGATTTGGAACCTTGTAGTAGCACCTGGGGAATCGAGTGACTGGCATCTACACGAAAACGACTATGTCACAGTGGTAGTTGAAGGAGGGAATCTCGACGTTGAATACGACAATGGTTCAGTTGAGAGGAGCCCGTCTGAGATCGGTAGCTGGCGCTACCATGGAGATCACAGAATACATAGAGTAACCAATAACACAAATTCGACTTATAGAAACGTATTGATTGAACTCAAATAGTTTGTGATTTATGAGTAAGGGCTGCGAGATTCATTCACATGACAGGCTAACAGCTCTTTCCAATAAATTCTGTTTCCTCCATTTCCAAAAATGGCTCCTTTCAGNAGTGGAAAACAGAATTCTGAAATCCGTTCAAGCGTTCGGCTGATAACCGACCTNGACAGGACATATATCCGTAATTAATATAGTGCAAATTGATATTTACGCTTTATTAATATAAGTCAATACGTAGAGGAGAGAGTTCGTTTGCCTAATGTGAAGACAAACAAAGAACAGATGCAAGAAGTCTACTTGATGTGGTCCCACGGGGGGAAAAACAGACAAGAGATCCATTCACAACTCATTAGGGAATTCGGGAGAAGGGCAGTCAGTATCTCAACTCTAAATAGGTGGATCAAGGAGTACGAGCAACTGACTCTTGAAGATTCAATACAAGATGTCCCGTTTCAATGGCGCTTCCTTGATCGATACGGTATTCCCTGGCAGGAGGGGAAATTGGCCAGCTACCTGGATAATGAATATTTTGAATTTACCGGCAAACGCCCTTCCGGTCGTATCATCAAATGGGCATGGAGAAACTGGTATTTAAGTGAAGGGGCTAACTTAACACCTCATGATGATATAGCCTTCTTTTGGAAAATTCTGATTGAAAAATCTAATACTGACGCAGAGTGGGAACGATCCAGCTTTCTNACGAACAAACTCAACTGGAAAACCTGGCAACAGGGTTCAGACCGTATATGGATTTCAAAGAAGAAGATGGCCTAGTAAGTTAAAGTGACAATTTTCGTGCTCACCAACTGGCCTGAGAAAATGGCGTATGGTGGGCTAATTCTGTAGCCAACAATTAGCCTTGGGAGAATGNTAGATGAAAATCGTCTCTGTAGAGTGCCTTGTTCTAGAAAAATCGCATCCGTTTGTTTTCATACATACAGACGAAGGTGTGACGGGCATTGGGGAATGTTTCCGGCGACAACCATCCATCACCAAATCAGTTATAGAAAACGTGCTCGCACCTTCGATTATAGGGAAAGATCCTGTTCAAACCGAGTCGAGGTTTCGAGATATGGCTCAAGCAGGAAATGCCTTGGAGATTGGCGGTGCTATCTGGATAGGAATCGCCGGCTTGGACATAGCTATGTGGGATCTGAGAGGCAAGGCTTTGGGTTTGCCNATCTACGAACTACTCGGGGGAAAGGTGAGAGAACAAATGCCCGTTTATGCAAGTTCGATGAAACGGGACATGACACCTCTTGAAGAAGCGAAACGAGCCGTATCCTTTGTCGAAAAAGGATACTCAGCGTACAAACTACACAGTGCGGTNCCTGGGAAAATAGACGATCCAGCTGACCAGACGATTAATACGGTATCGGAAGTTAGAAAGGCGGTCGGAGACAACATTGACATTCTCGTCGATGTTAACGGTGCATACTCGGTTCATAACAGCATCGAGATTGGTAAACAGCTAGAAGAGTTGGGAGTGTTCCACTTTGAAGAGCCAAGGCCTCACTACGATCTTGACGGACTTGCCCAGGTGTCCGACGCTTTGACGATTCCGATTGCTTCTGGAGAAATGATATATAGCTTCTATGAGTACCGGGATCTTATGCTTCGTGGTCGGATAGACATTGTCCAACCAGACATCGTAAAAACGCCAGGCTTCACCACCTTGATTAAGATCGCCCACATGGCAGAAGCTATAGGGGTGCCCATAACCTGCCACAATACTCAACCAACCATAAGCACTGTTGCACATGCCCACTTCGTCGTAGCTACGCAGGGAGTACCATATAAACAGGAGTACAACATAGAACACATATCTATTCGAGACGAAAATCCCATACTTGCTGAACCTTTAAATATCAAGGATGGCCTAATGGATGTTCCGGATGGACCTGGATTAGGAGTCGAACTGGATATGAATATGGTCCGAGAACTGGCTAACAGGTAAAAGTTATGACAGTTCTATCATCGTCTTAAGTTAAAGTCTTTGAAAGAGTTTCTCTCAACACTTTTGCGAGGCACCTTGCTTTATATTCGATCTCATCTATAGGGTAAATCTTAAAAACAAAGCCCCCGGAGCTTCCTTTCGGCCGATCACGGGGGCTGTTCCCTCTGCCGCTTAATCCACTTGAGGAGCGGCTATTCAACTGTGAGAACAGTTTAGTACGTTTGTTCTAAGTTGTCAATGAGTTTAGAACATATTTTCTGCAGATGAGTAGAATGATATTAGGTTTCTTAGAGAAAAGAGTATAGAGGCATCTAGCGAAACATGGCTGGTCAAAAACAATCCGGTCCGACTTATTCCACTCTCGCCAAGCTCATCAGAGAAGCTAGACTCGCCCGAAATCTATCGCAGAGAAAATTATCCAGTATTCTAAATATGAGTGACGCATACGCCTCACATTTGGAAAGTGGGCGAATTCAACCAACTGTGCAGACTCTACGCAACATCGCTTCCACACTTCGTTTACCTTATGGCCGTCTNGCATTGCTTGCCGGGTATCTCGACAAAGATGTCTACGACACACCAAACACACAGGACTATATGAAGAGATTAACTGATATTGGAGACCTCAACGACGAGGAATGGAAATCTGTCCTTGATTTTGCCCGCTATATCCGTAGCAAGCGACACGAATGAGAAGTTTTCAAGATATACTCGGTCCTCCCGTCAGCGCATTACCTTCTGCTCTGACCACCAGTTCAAGCCCCGTAATTCAGCTATAGGAATTTAAGTCGTGAAGAGAATCGGATTCCTCATCGGAGGAGCTATCATTTCTTCGGACAGCTCCACCGCTTCCTTCTTATATATTTGAATGCGATGATTGCCAAAGTCAGTGATGAAGAGCCTGAACTCTCCATCAACTCTTACAGTCATTGGCGCATTTAACCGTTGCGTCTTCTCAACATCTCCCATGGCTCGAAGCCTCAGAGTTACCTGATTAGCAAGAATATACATTTGGCCAGACTTCGATAATGAAGCGTTGCCATGAAAGCTTTGAATGTACCTTCCGTCCTTGTTAAACAGCTGCACTCTATCGTTCTGCCAGTCGGAAACGTAGATATCGCCGTGTTTGTCAACCGCAACTGAAGATGGTCTCAGAAACTGTCCTTTTTCACTGCCACTTGAACCAATGATCATGAGTTGCTCGCCATCGCCACTATATTTCACAACCCGATCATTTTTCCAGTCAGCGACATATATATCACCAGACTGGTCCACCGTTACTCCCCAGGGATTAGCCAAATCGCCTTCNCCCATAGTTTGGAGATGCTCACCGTCCCGTGTAAACCGATGAATTCGNTTATTCATCGTGTCAGTCAGGACAATATTNCCATCTCCATCAAAGGACATTCCCGACGGCCTGTTCAGTTGCCCCAACCCAGAGCCATGTTCGCCCCACGTCTGGAGGTGATTGCCTTCCTTGTCCATAGTAACGACTGTATGTTTTGCCTCATCAGATACGATCAGATTCTCTTCAGAGTCAACAAGAAGCCCTGCAGGCCATTGGAAAAGNTCAGCCCCACCTCTGACACCTAGGTTTTCGTCNTCCCAATTAATAACGCGAACTTCCGTGCCTAGTCCACCACGGGTCAGTATATAGACGTTTTCTTTCCCNAATCCTATATCGACAGGATTTGAAGTTACTCGCCGCTGTCCAAGCGTCATATAGTAAGGGAACCCCGATCGGAGTAGTTCATATGCTGCTGTCACGTTAAGACCTCCACAGGTATATCAACTAGTTAGATTTGAACGGATTGATCTGCTCGTAATTACCTTGGACTATAGGCGTCGCTTCAATACCCAACCATTGCTCAAGAACTGTACCGTAGATGCCCCTGTAGTCAATGGTATGTTCGAGATCCTCCCCTTTGGCCCATCGGTCACGATCCAGCGACGGGTACTCTGAATATAACCCACCCTCGATCGGCTTTCCTACTAAGAATGCTCCGCCCCCGGATCCATGGTCTGTACCCGAGCCGTTATCATAAACGCGCCTGCCAAATTCAGAGAATATGAGCATGACAACATTCTCATCCGATTCATGCTCCTCTAAATCCGCAAAGAAATCATTCACTGCCCTAGCAAGATCTTTAAAAAGACCAGGCTGCGCTGGTTGCTGATTGGCATGAGTGTCATATCCACCCTGCTGAGTATAGAAAATACGAGTTCCCAAATCGGCAGTGTGAACCCTTGCTACATCCCTTAAGGATTTTGCTATAGCACTATCAGCATACTCGATGCTAGACACATANTTCTCAGGCGCGACCTTTATGAGATCCGCTCCCGTAAGTACATCATTCCCCGTCCTAGACAGATACTCCATTACCGGCCCAGTACCTATAGCTTGCCCGTACATATTCTTGAAGATCTGTAGCGCTTTATCCCTTTGTTCCTCCGCCGTGATACCACTCATNAAGCCGTAGCTGTCCAGATTTGAAACACTAGTTACAGGCACGCCCGCTTTGGTCATAGCCTTTGGCAAGCCAACTCCGAAGTTGACTCCCGTCAATGGGTTCTCACCACTTGGATCAAGAAGCTCAATAGTATTACCNAGCCAACCTATTGTAGAAACCTCATTTGGTGTGCACGTATGCCATATATCCATCCCTCTAAAATGGCTGCGGTTAGAGTCAGGGTAGCCAATACCTTGAACCACTGCCACCATNCCCTTGTCATATAATTCCTTGAACGGGGCCATCTCAGGATGCCAACCAAGGGTGTTATCTAGAGGCAGGACATCCTCTTGTGGAATGTTCAATAGCTTCCTGTTGTCATAATAAACTGAGTTCGTATATGGAATCAGGGTGTTCATGAAATCATTCCCACCCGAAAGTTGAACGACTACAAAGACTGGATTCTTCTTAGCTGTGGTTGTCATGTTTAGTTCCTCTCTCTTACTAGTTCCGGTATGACAAGATCAGGCGAACTGGTACTCTCGGGTTGAAACAATTAACTGGATCATCCGTCCCACCTTGGCAGCATTCTCCGTTCGTAATTTATCAGTACTAAGATCTATATCACCAACCGCATCGGCATAATTATCCAATGCAGCATGGGTTTCATCACCAACCTCTATAGGCCCCATTAGGTCAAGACATTTATCAACTAGATCATTTGATTCCACTTTTTCTCCAAGTCGCTTCAAAATATCTTGAAACCCCGGTGTTGTAAGATCATCAAATTGGTTCACGGCGAAATTTACCCGCTCGTTCAGAGTGCCACCGTCTATCCACTCCTGTCCGGTATGCCAACCTTCCACCGTGGGGGGATTCATAAGAGCTTGCCCCATTACTGAAGCAGTACTGTACAGAGATCCTAAAGCCTCTCCAGTCTCGGGAATCATCCCAAACTTTCCGGTAATCTTAATAGTGCCTGCAACTAGTTCTGTCGGGTTCTTGACCTTCTTATACCTCGCATCTTTAAAGAAATCCGAGTTGAAGATAAAACGGAGAAGGGGCTTTATTTCTCCTTTATTCTTCATGAGGACGTCAACCATCGAGTCGATCGCTTTGGGATTACGAGGTTCTTCTATACTCCAGGTGTGAACCTGTGGCTCATCCTCAACAAAGAAGGTAAAAAAATGCCTGCAGATGAACTTGGCTGTAGCCCTCTCTTCACAGATGATGTTTACTATATCCTCACCGTTGAAGCGGCCTGTTCTACCTAGAAATNTCTTTTCGCTGTCATCGTGGTCATTTTCNTCATACACAAAAGATGACTCATACTGACCATTGGGATAAAGAGGAACAGGCTGCTCAAATGTCCATCCCGTAAATGCCCTTGCAGCATTCTTGATGTCTTCCTCNGTGTAATTACCGACACCCATTGAAAAGAGCTCCAGTAATTCTCTGCCCCAGTTCTCATTGGGCTGGTCAGAATGATTCTCACAGTTATCCAACCAGTAGTTCATGGCTGGATCCTTAGCCAAGTCCAAAAGAATTTGGTGAAGATTAGAAAGACCGTTCTTCCTAAAAGTTGCTATCTGAGTTATCAAGGTGGGTGGGTGCTCACTTTTGTAGTAGGCCGTTGGAAATATATGATGCCAGAAAAGGGCCATCTTCTCCTCGAGAGGTCTCTTCGTNTTTATCATTCTCCAGATCCACTTTCCAGCGTGAAGCGGATGTGTGTCGTGATAAGAAAGTTCAGGGTTGTAGCGCTTTACGTAGTCTTCATCGAGATCTTCGAATCTCTCGGGATGAAGAAGATCCTCAACAATATCTTCGTAGTCCTTCTTTGAAATTTCCTCCAATTCAGATCTGGATGCCCCAAACCCAGCACGTCTCAGAAGATGTGCCTTTAGAGCAAGATCGTTATCAGTCATCTTACGTCNCCCNTACGAATATTCGAAAATTAACGACTATTCTAGCTAAGATGTCACTTTGCAGGCAATAATGTCTGCCATGTCAATTAAACACGGGCCCTTCTGCTCTTGAGATAGTCCACAAGAACATACCTCCCCAGTTGATCTGGATGGGTATAAAAAGCCCTCCCTTTATTGATTTTTGCCATCTGGTCAATAAAATCCGTGAGAAACAAATTGGCCTCAAGCATAAATGTGTTGATAGTTATGCCTTCACGTGTACAACGCTTGACCTCCCTGAGGGTTTGTTCGAGTGTCCGATAGCTCGGCGGATAGCTAAAGAACGCCTGTGCTCCTTCCATATGGACTGTCGGCTCTCCATCAGTCACCATTAAAACCTGTTTGTTGGCAACGTTTTCGCGAGAAAGTAATTGACGAGCTAACATCAGGCCGTGATGCATATTTGTGCCTGCAACCCAATGGTTCCACGTGGACTCAGGAAGATCCTTTCCATCGATAATCATCCCGTAGTCGGAGAACCCCACAACGTAAAACTTATCCCTCGGAAACTTNGTTGTTATAAGCCAGTATAGGGCCAGTGCAACCTTCTTTGCGGACGTGTAGGTACCATACATACCCATCGAGCGACTTTGATCGAGCATGAGCACTGTCGCCGATTGAGTCAGATGCTCCCTCTCGTTAACCTCCAAGTCATCGTATGACATGTTAAGGGGCAGTGACGTGCCTTGCCTGATTACCGTATTGAAAAGCGATTTCTGTAAATTAATGTCGAATGACTTATCCGATTCATAAGGTAACGTTGCTCCTGATAGATCCCCCCAGTCACCACTCAAATAAGAATCATGGCTGCCTAAACGGTCTTTCTTCATCTGTGCAAATATCTCCCGCATAGCATTCTGAGCAATCTGTCTGACTGCTAAAGGACCGAGTTCAAACCGGTCACGGTTCCTTCGGAGATATCCGGCTTCCTCCAATGCCTGAACCATGCGTTGGACCTCTTCCAGCTCATTCCTTGCGTCCTCTCCAGCAATTTCCTCAACCTCATCCAGGTCCAAGTTGCTCAGATTACCGCTNCGTATCGCCTCCTGAACTTTTCTATCCAGATCTTCGATACCCTGCATATCGCCCATAACGTTCATTGCTTGATCAATTGTTAGCTCTTCCGAGCCTGTGAACGGATATCCTTGAACCATTTCATCAAACGACGCTACGTCATAGATGTTGTTAGCTAGCTCATTAAGGGCGTCTGCCATATTGGGATCAGCTGCCTGCTGAGTCATAGAGGNCAACTCCTGCCGCATTTCATCCGACATACTCTCTAACATTGAGTGCATCGCTGACATATTTTGACTAAGCCTGTTTACTAAATCGTCTAAACTTGTAGGCCTGTCTGGATCAAAGTGATGTCCATACGCTTCCATGAAGCCGTCGAAATCAGGGTCTTCTCCTGCGGCTCGATCACGGAGCATTTGATTAATTCCTTCTACCAGGTTTTGAAGCGATTCCATGTCCTCCGACGACAGGTTTTCCATCGCGTCTTTCATGCCCTGAAAGAAATTTTGCGTCATCTGCTTGCTCAAGTCGTCTATCAGGTCTTGAAATTTTTGGCGTGCTTGGGNATCTATAAANTCGTAACTCCGAAGTTCTCGAACCGTACCGGATGGGCTCTCAGGCAAGGAATCAAGCCTTGAGAGGTTTTTNCCCGCACGTTGCTGCAAGATTTCCATTGGATCTGCCAGCTCTTCTCGCTCAAAGTCAGCAGCGTTATTCAAATGGTCCCAAGCATCGCTGAGCCTTCTCTTGATCCCTTTCCTTTCAGCCTCAATTATGTCTTTGANCATTCTCGACAAGTCATCAACTATAGAGTCTAAGTTGTATCGTTCCAATAAGAAGCGCTTGTGCTCTTCAAGCCTTTTCCTTAGGTCGTTTAAGCCCCCTACAGGTCTTATTCCGGTTCTTTCTTCTCTAGCTCCTTCCTGTAAACCATTCTGAAACAGGTTTCGAAGAGCGTCATTTACATCACCGGCCTCCAGTATTTCTTCAGCAAGGGCATCAAACGCAGAGTTGCGATCCTCGATAGGATCTTGAGTCCCGTCCCACCTAGAATATTTGTAGGTGCTCATTAATGCATGTCCTTTTCGTAACCTATNCTGTATCGCTGGAATACTACACCAGTATAGATCCGGCCAGAAAACCCTGGCCTGTGGGGGAACGGTTAACTTTTAGTTGATAGCACCTTGAAAAAAGACATGCCACACCGTGCTAGAATCCCCGACACATATTGAACTCGCGTTCTCAACCAGGATACTTTCAATCCTAACTAGCTTCACGACTTTAAGGTAAACCAGCCATTGTGCTTATTGGGCCCAAGGAATTCGGAGGACAAAAAGAATGAAAATCACCGACATGCGAGTCGAATGCTATAGTTGGCCGAAGCGTGTTCCGCAGAGTAACGGAAAGCACACGTATACACACGACGGGCGAAATTTCGTCTTTGTTGAGACTGATGAGGGAATTACCGGAGTAGGTCTTATAGGTGGCACACATTCGTCAGACGAGATAATCAAGTCTATATTCGATTACTACAAGGGCTTTGTCATCGGACAGGACCCTTTCAATAATGAACGTATTTGGGACGAACTCTGGGAACCGAAGATTACCGGAAGACGAGGTATCACTACCCGTGTAATAAGTGGCATAGACATAGCTCTATGGGATATCAAAGGGAAATCAGCAAACAAGCCGGTTTACAAACTTCTTGGTGGATACACTGAGAAAGTACCTGTCTACATAGCAGGCGGATATTACGAAGAAGGCAAAGGTTTAAAGGAATTACAGGATGAGATGATAACTAGCGTGTCAATGGGAGCTGACGCAGTAAAAATGAAGATCGGGGCTGTGCCAATTAATGAGGACGTGGAAAGAGTAAAGGCAGTGAGGGAAGCAATCGGGCCCAATGTGAAACTGCTAGTAGATGCCAATTGCGCTTATCGATATTACGAAGCGATAGAGATCGCCAGGAAGATGGAACCGTTCGACATATTCTGGTTTGAAGAACCCATTCCGCCGGACGACTACAAGGGACACGTTCTTATAAGCCAAGCAACATCCATACCGATAGCCACGGGTGAGAACGAATACACCCGTTACGGATTTCGGGATCTTATCGAAAGTAGGGCGGCAGCAATCTTACAACCGGACGCTCTAATTATGGGTGGAGTTACCGAATTTATGAAAGTAGCAGCCCAGGCGCAGGCGCACAATCTTCCAATCGCTCCGCACGGTCGACAGGAAGTTCATATTCACCTACTTTGTGCTATCCCAAACGGCCTTATCCTTGAATATTATCGAGGAGAGACGGACCCTATCTTTGATAAGGTTTACAACTACACCTTGCAAGTCGACAAGGGGTTTGTAAGTCCCCCAGACCTCCCTGGATTTGGCATGGAACCAGATTTGGAATTCCTTGCACAGTATAGGACCTTTTAAGCAGCAAAATATAGCCACATGCCTAAACCCGAACTCACATACACGAACATAACCGCTAACGAAGCCCCCGGGCTCTGGGAAACGATCTCTCAAGCTCTCCACAGGAGCATCCAGCCTGGGTGGAACGAACATGTCGGTCATGAAAGATTCCGTGCGGTCCGGATGGGAAGTGAAATAGTCGGCGGCATGGGAATCATCCCCATGGGTCAGTGGTTCGGAGGAAGACTTGTGCCCACCGGTGCAGTAACGTCAGTCGGAATAGCTCCCGAAGGCAGAGGAATTGGGGCCGCATCTGTCTTGATGCACGGTGCCCTTCGGGAGATGCAGGCGTCTGGCATGGTAATTTCGACCCTATTCCCTTCCAGCGCCCGAGTCTACAGGTCCTTCGGCTATGAACGATCTGGTGTCAAACTGACATACGAGGCACCAGTAAAAGAAATGCGTACGTTGTCAAACCAACTCTCAATGACCGAAGCAAGAGAGATCGATAGAGAAGAGATGGTTCTTCTCTTTAATAAACGAGGAAGCATCGGTAACGGTAATCTCGATCGAGGTGACGTTCTGTGGGATCTAATCCTAGGAACCAGAGGCCGACAGGTTTTTTCTTATATCGTGAAAGATGGCGCAGAGCCAGTGGGATACGTTAACTTCCAGCAAGCCCGCTCCGCAGATCACATCCGGGTACGGGACATGGTAGCGCTCACTCCAGAAGCAGCGCAAAGGCTCCTCAGATTCTTTTCTGACCACCGCACAGTAATCGAGACAATTTCATGGAACGGGCCTCCCAATGACCCCTTGATGTTAATGATGGAAGAGCAGGAGGCAAAACAGGTTCATTCTCGGGATTGGATGGTCCGGATACTTAACGTAAAATCAGCTCTTGAGGCTCGAGGCTACCCTGCTGCTGTCGAGATATCTCTCGCCCTAACAATTGAAGACCCATTGTTGGACGAGAACACCGGAACCTGGACGCTCGACGTTTCAGGGGGTAGAGGTACCGTCACCTCTGGTGGCACGGGGGGGTTATCGATGGGCCCTAGGGGGTTCGCTCCGTTATATACCAACCACCTATCCCCACCAGATATTAAAAACATTGGATTGCTGAAAGGAACCGATGAGGACCTCTCCAAAGCGGCTGCGATTTTTGGTGGACCAAGACCTTGGATCGGGGACCAATTCTAGATTCTGAACTAGAAGGTCACGAAGAAGAGGCTGCACTGATAAATCTACCAACCTCAAAGTTGAAGACGTCGGGTTTCTCAAAATAGACAGAGTGCCCACANCCCGGAACGCATATCAAAGATGCTCCAGGTATATGCTTGGAAGCTAAATTTAGAACGTGCGGAGGCGTAAGAAGATCATCTTCGCCTACAATGAAGAGCACCGGCATATCCAGGTCACTCAACTTATCCCCTTTGGGACCTCCAAAAAGAATAGGAACAGATGCATCTCTCATTGGATTGGTTCGTGATATTTGCAGGTACAAATTAGACATCTCAGGCTTCCTAGTGCGAAAGTCATCCGAAAGAGCTCTGAATCCAATTCCTCGCGTATCTGGATGTGTTTGTCTCCACTCTGAAAGTGCCATTTCAACATCTTCTTCCCCCATGGCACCGGTTGTATCTGCGAGTGTAAGACTTAAAACTCTATTGGAATTGATTACAGCGAATCCCAATGCAGTTCTTCCTCCCATAGATTGTGCGACCAAATGGGCTTTTTCGATATTCAGAAAGTCCATTAAGGCTTCCAAGTCTTCAGGGAAAGCATTCATACCAGGCCCATCCTCTATGTCATAAGAATGACCGAATCCCCTATGTGAGAATGTCACACACCGATAATTAATTGAAAAGTAAGGGATTTGCTGGAACCACGAAANCAGATTACCTCCAGCACCATGAGCGAAGATGATAGCCTCGGGGTTCCCATCTTCGGGACCGTATTCCTGATAATCAATATCTATTCCGTTCACTGAAGCTTTAGGCATGTCTGCTGTAACCCCCACTTGAAAAGCAAAACTCTAGATTATTTTCAGGGTTTATCTGCGGTATGGCATTTCAGTGCCTGGATTATCAATAACATAATTGGCCTGCTGTACCCCAAAATTCTCCTGTAATTGAACAGTCAACCCACCGTCTACAGGTAGCGCGTGCCCCGTGATGAAAGATGCCTCATCGGAGCAAAGAAACACCGCCGCATTACCAATGTCCTCAGGAATACCTGTTCGCTTCACAGGATACTGATCAGCAAAGAATTTCAAACCGGAGGAATTATCTTTCCAAGTACTTTCGTAAATACGTTCCGTGACAATATGGCCCGGACATATAGCGTTCACTCTTATCCCCACTTCCCCATAGTCTACGGCCATTTGTCTGGTCATTGCGATAACCGCAGATTTACCCGTCTCATAAGTTAGAGCCTTTCTAGCAGCTAGCAGACCATGAACAGAGGATATATTTACTATGGAACCACCACCCCCCTTTGTCATTACCGGAATCGCATANTTGCTACCAGCATAGACTGAAGTAACGAGAGCGCGAATATCTTGCTCCCAACGTTCCTCTGACACGTCAATGGCTCCACCTTGTTGTCCTTCAACAGCGTTATAGGCGTTATTCACGAGAATATCTAGCCCGCCCCAGAGCGACTGCACTTCGGCTATCATNCTCTTCAGATCATCATAGGATGTGACATCGACTCTGACAGCCGATGCTGTGCCACCCGATTTTCTAATTAGATCAACTGTTTCTGTGGCTGTCGGATAATCTATATCTGCTACCAAAACCCTGGCTCCGGCCTTCGCCATCTGTCTGGTAATTCCACCGCCTACTCCTTGGGCACCACCAGTAACAATCGCTCTTTTACCTGTGAGATCTATCATTCCTTCTCCCTTATATCATTAAAGCCGGATAATTAAGGGCTGCACCTTCGGGATTGTCTATTTCGCTTAAGTCGTACCTGCTAATATGCCACCGACCCAGATTGGCGCTAAGGAAATCCTTTCGATCATTGCCACAAAAGGCTATATTGGTGGGTGCAGCCATAAGCGTACCTTCTAGATCGTCAGCCAATATTTCGAGACCATAAGTAGATGTCAGTCTGTAAATACGGTCGGGGCGATAACAAGAAATGTAAAGGTCCCCCCTGTTATCGAAAGCCAAGCCGTCCGGAACACTTCCTGGAACAAACGTAACCCCTTCGACATTACCGGATGAACCATCAGGTGCTATTGAGATTCGCTCTATTCGCGGCTTATTTAAACTTACTGCAACGTATAGAAAATCTCCCCCTGGTGAAATGGCTAGACCATTTGGGAAAGTTCTTACATCCTCAGACCAGACTTCAGTCTCACCCGTAGGTGAAACCCTAAATATACGACCATTATCTTGCCCCCACTCTCCAGAATCAGAAACATACAGACTGCCGTCCGGGCCAAACACTGGGTAATTGGGGGTGGTCATATCCACTGATTCAGATCCTCTTGAGTAGACCTCCNCGAAGCCCTGTGGGGTTATTCGAAACACGGAACCTGAACTACAAGCGTACAGATTTCGTGACCCGTCCTGGCATATTCCTCCAACAAATCCCGGCGTTTCGGCAAATTGNTCAAATACTCCATTTTCAATATCAATCCGGTAAATCTGTCCTGCCTCTCCTCCGGCATATGCATAGCCATCACAACCCCAAGCCACACATTCGGGATGGTCAAGCCCTTCACCGAATCCACCNACACAGTAAGAAACGTCCCTATGAACATCAAGAATAGGNGAGAAAGACTTTGACATNAAACACCTTCCAGATAGCCAGCTTAAATCTATACCGAATTTCAGAAAATGGCCCACTCCTATTGTTGAATGAACAACGTTANCAGGTAAGGGTTTCTCTTTTACTGAGCCTACATGACGAAAAATTGGCTTCTATCTAATATGCAAGGTGACCGAACCAAGATGGTCCATTGAAGTCACAGCCTCAGTATTAACTTTTAGAAACGTAGGCGAAATCATACTGCCAGTTATAACAACATCACCTTCCCGAAGTGACTTCCCTCTCGATGCCAGGGCATTAGATATCCACGTGACAGGCTCCACTGGGTGCCCATTAACATCGGAGCCCATGCCCGTCCCGACTAATTGCTGGTTCAGTTTAAGTTCACATTTAGCTCCAGGAATATCCAATTCCTCCCAGTTATTGATTGGATCACCAAGAACAACCCCTGCGCCACTGATATTTGTTGCTATTGACTGAAGAACCGATGGCCCCCCTAAAGAGGTTCTTCCATCAATGATCTCAAATGCTAGTGAAATATNCCTAATTGAATCGTAAACTCTATTCCTTGAAAAAGGTGCTTCCGTCGAGGGAAGGTCCCGGTTCAGCGTGACCGCCACCTCACATTCGACACCGATTCGTACGTAATCAGATGCCTTTAAAACTGTAGGAGATCGATTCAAGCCATTGGCCAGTATCCTTCCATATACCGGTTCCGTCGCACCTACACGTTCCTGCATAACCTTTGTCGTATAGGCGATCTTATACCCGCAATATCCACCCGCATCTTTCGCTTTCAGGTCCATATAAATTTCCTGAATAGCATAGGCCTCCTCTATGTTCGAAGGAGAATCTTCCCCTATCATGACCGTGAATTCATCTTGTGATTGAAACTCCTCAAAAAGTTTCTTACCGGCTCGTTCCAATTTCAAATCTGACACTCTCATATCCAAAAATTTGTCTGTTTGTCCGCTAATTTAGTCATCCTGGAAGGGTGCATCGCGCCATGCAAGAGCCGCTTTAAGTCCTTCCTCACTAGAGATCCTGTTGAACTCCCTGACTATGGAGGATTGATGAGACACCGCATCTGTCTCCGCTGCTATTACTTGCATCATGTTTCGCCCCATCAGATCTAACGCTTTATTTACAATACTTTTATTGGCCGCAAGCATTTCCCACGGAATCTTCGCTATTTTGTTGGCAAGACCATCGACAGCTGCATCTAGGCCTTCAGCCGGTACTGATTTAAGCACCAACCCCATTTCCTGGGCTTCCTTTCCAGAAACAGTCTCGCCAGTGAGCATAAACCACTTTGCCCATTGAGGACCGACCATGTAGGTCCACATATGGGTTGGGGGCGTCCCCATGGAACGAACGGGGGGAAACCCAATATTGGCATCATCAGCTGCTATGACCATATCGCAATGCAACGCCAAGTCTGTACCACCCGCTATTACATGACCATGTATACCGGCAATTACCGGTTTGCTGAGATCAAACACCGAAGTCATGAGACGGGCAGTTTTTCGGAGACGGTGCATATCTTGCCTGATGTTTCCCCTGCGTTCTTCGGAAGCCCGACGATCCTCATCTGTTTGAGGAGGAGTGACGTCGTAACCGGCACAGAAAGCTCTACCTGCACCTCTCAGTGTTATTACACGCACTGCCGGATCATCATCTGCTGCTTGCAGGCATTCATAGAGTTCTGCCTGAAGAGGCAAACTAAGTGCATTAAGCTTCTCAGGCCTATTAAGTAAAACCTTTGCCACACCGTTGTCGGTAACTTCACATTTTATGAATTCGTAGGTCATCGTGGCGCCCCTTATTTTATTTGTTTACTGGACGATCAGAGAGTCGCGAAATAGTAACATGAGGTGATCTTCAAAACCCAAGGCGTCTATGCAGGCTATGTGACGGTATTAGAATTGTCCCGTCGTACACAACAGCAGAAAGGAAAATCCTTGAAACCCATTGCCCNCGCTGTATATAGATGGCATCCTGAACCGCCNTTCTTTTATGGATGGGTAGTCCTAGGAGCAGCGGGGATCGGGGCATTTATTGCTACCAGCGTGGCACAGACAGTATTTGGCGGTGTGCAGGATCTCATCGCTGGTGAGATGAGCTGGGACAGAAAAACAATAGCTCTAGCAGCTACTTTCGGTACCTGGTCCTCCGGTTTGACTATGCCGTTTATTGGGAAGATGGTAGATCGCTTCGGACCCAGATGGATGATGTTACTAGCTGCCTTATTAGTAGGATTCGGATCCATATACCTTGCAGGGGCGCAGACAATATGGCAATTTTTTTTTGCATACGTAGTTGTCAGATCCGTGGCCGGGCCAAACCTTCAAAACCTTGTCCCCCGAACCATTGCCGTTAACTTCTTTACAAAACGCAGAAATCTCGCCATGGGTATCACATCCCTGAACAGAATCGTTGGCGAATCTGCAAACATACAAATAATTACGGCACTCTCTTCAGCATTTTCCTGGAGAACAGCTTACCGAACACTAGGATTTATCGCAGTCCCGTTGGCCTTGCCCATATTCCTNCTAGTGCGACACAGACCTGAAGAAGTAGGGCAGTTTCCTGACGGGGAAAATATACAGGGGGATGACTACAATTCTTCCACTCCGTCCCATCAAAATGANCCAAAATGGACAGTGAAAGAGATAATTTCACTACCTCCATTTTGGTTCATTTTGATGGGAGAATTCGTTGCCGTAACCGCCACTTCGATGGTGATCTTCCAAGTGGTCCCATTTCTAACAGACGGCGGAATGTCTCAGTCCGCTGCCGCGGGCGCCCTCACATTGGGAAACCTGCTTGGTGGCATTTCGGTCCCGATTTGGGGATGGTTAACGGATAGGTTCACCACAAAACGCATTGCTGTGATAATCATCGCATCCTCGATCGCACCTACGTTGCTATTCATGACGGTCAACTCCGGCACATTGGGATTTCCGCTTGTTGTCATCTGGACAACTATTACTTGCGTCGTATTTGTTTTGGGAAGCATGATGTTGGGCACTGTCTTTGGCCGAAATTCGTTCGGGACAGCCACAGGTATAACTGGACCCAGTCGCACCGCTGCGATGGGTCTTGGCCCAACAGTTGGAGCGTACGCTGTCACCTGGACAGGAGGCTACGATCCCATTTTCGTGGCAGCAGCGGCTTGTTATCTTTTGGCTATCGCACTCTACTTAAGTGTCAGGAGCGAAACCTATCAGTAATGTATCGGCGCATGCGACCAAGAACCATATCAGCCAGCTGAGTCGGTTGCTTGTCGAAGCTATGTGTCGCCCCTGGATAAACATTCAAAGTGGAAGGATTACCTGAAGCAAACCATCTTGAATGCATGAACAAGCTGTCATCGAGAAGAGGATCGAGGGTTCCAACTGTAAAAAGAGCCGGGCACAGATTATGCAAGGTCGCGTACAAAGGTGAAACGTCCGGTTGCTGCCTGGTCTCCTCGGAAGGCACGTACCGTTCTATGAACCATTCCATGATCGGGGTACTGAGTATTAGATTTCTATCACCCCAAAGCCTGAGACTCGGAGTCATGGATAGATCAAACACACCATACACGAGGTTAGCTCCAGCAAATCCCGTGTATCCATGCCTATCACGCATCCTGATCATCGTGGATGCAGATAGATGACCACCTGCTGACTCGCCACCAATTACTATCTTGTCCGTTCCGAACTCCTTTGGAGCATTCTCGATTACCCATTGTGCTGCAACTTCGCAATCGTCCTGAGCCGCAGGATATGGGTGTTCAGGCGCCAGCCGGTAGTCCACACTTATAACTGCCGCGTTGCATTCTTCCATAATATTTTCAAGCATGTCATCTTGAAAATGTGCTCTTCCTATAACCCAGCCCCCTCCGTGCATGTGCAGATAAACTCCGTCTATCTGCCCATCTGGTATGAAAGCTCTAACTGGAATATCACCTGATTCCGATGGGATCTGCCTCTGAATAGCTCTTTGCGATAAAACTGGCGCCGAGTACCTACCACCGCCGGTTTCCTGATCATGTCTGGCTTCGTCAGGGGTACGTTTATTTAAGGGCGGGTACAGAGAAAGTTCTGTCTCCAACTTTTCGACAAAGTCACGAACTTCCTGCTGCATTTCGCTCGTAAAGAAAGATGTCTCTTCCTGCATGAATTGCCCTCCTCCAGCCGTTACTAAATTTCCAATAACGATTACTGCGAGATCACGGCGAAAGGTTAACACGTACATTGAGGAATGGAATCCACATTATTAGTGCTAACCTTGGTAAACCTAGAAAAATGCGCATATGCAGATTAAGGGTATAAACCCGCGGGGCATCAACTACGACAGTTCCAAAGAGACCAGGGCCGCCAATCACTTTGTATNCCATGTCGGTACAATGAGCCATATCGGCGGCATCCGTATANCGAATCTTTCAGACCCATCATCTTTACTTACNACTGTAANCCGCTCCAGATTCANGGCNCTCATCTCACAGTGGGGNCGAAGGTTCTGCCTACACGTTAACTTTTATCACGCCTATCGATTCCATAGTGTTTCATGGACGTACGTGGCCGTTTCCCAAGACAACCCACTTATAAGACGTTAATTCCCTGAGACCCATAGGGCCCCTTGCATGCATCTTATTAGTACTAATTGCAACTTCAGCTCCGAGACCAAATTGCCCACCATCATTGAATCTAGTGGATGCATTTACCATTACAGCGCTGGAATCTACCTCTTTGAGAAACCTATCGGCCGCTGAGTAATCCTCAGTGACAATGGCATCAGAATGTCCGGTGCTATGCTCCGCAATATGCTCCATAGCATCATCAAGGGAGTCGACGATCCTCACCCCTGCTGTAAGTGACAAATGTTCCGTATCCCAGTCTTCATCATTAACAGGAACTATTTTTACGTCCTCTCGAGGCCCCAGTATCGACATTGCCCTTTTATCACAACGCATTTCCACTCCCGCTTTCCCAAATTCTTCCGCCATACGTGGTAAGTACGATGGGGCAGTAGCGGAATGAATAATCACTGTATCTAATGCATTACATACCGACGGCCTCTGAACCTTGGCGTTATAAACGATATCCACGGCCATATCCACGGATGCAGACTTATCCACGTATGTGTGACAAACGCCAACTCCCCCTGTGACGGCAGGCATGGACGCCTCCGCTGCCACACGGGCCACTAGATCAGAGCCTCCCCTAGGAATCATAAGATCTATGAATTTATCCATTCTAAGCATTTCAGTCACAAGGGCTCTGTCGGTACCGGCTACTGCCTGAATCGAATCCTTTGGAACCCCCGCATCCTCAACTGCGTCTCTAATTACCTCGGTCAATACAGTATTTGAATGGAATGCTTCACTGCCACCTCGGAGTATCACTGCATTACCTGATTTTAGGCACAAAGCCGATATATCAACGGTAACATTAGGACGGCTCTCGTAAATTATCCCTATGACACCCAGTGGGACTCGTCTACGTCCAACCTGCATACCATTGGACATTGTATTCATCTCAATGGTTTCACCAACAGGATCGGAAAGAGCCGCAACTTTAAGGGCATCTGAAGCCATTATGTCTATCCGTTCCGGTGTCAGAAGCAATCGGTCAAGAATAGCTTCAGAAAGTCCTTTCGTTCGCCCTTTACTTACATCTTTGCTGTTTTCCTTCAAAATTTTATTGCTGGAGCTTAATAGTCTTTCGGCAATGTTTTTAATAGCACCGTTTCGTACGTCACCAGATAGATAGGCCAGCTTCCTAGCAGATCTCTTTGCCGCAATACCTAAATTTTCCATTTCTCTCATGTCAAAATTGCTCTCAATCAACCAGTAAAACTAGATTATCCCGATGAATCACCTCGTCGCCGTAATGGTATCCCAGAATCTCCTCTATGCGATCTGAGCGAACGCTGCCTATCTGCAATAGATCTTTAGAGGCGTAATTAGTTATACCGGCAGCAACGACAACTCCTTCCTCATCTGAAATCGAAACGATATCACCACGCTTGAAACACCCGGAAGGCCCAACAACACCGGCGGGCAATAAGCTAGAGTTTCCGTCAGTAATGGCCTTTATCGCTCCCGCGTCAATTTTGATCTTTCGTTTCTCCGCTCCTCCGGCCAACCCACTCAACATCCATCGTTTTCGACTCTCCAATCTACTGACTGACGCCTCGAAAAACGTTCCCAATCTTTCCCCTGAAGTCAACCGCAAAAGAACGTTTTCTTCCAATCCGCTAGCGATCACAACATCTACACCTGAAGCCGTAGCAAAACGTGCTGCTTCAATCTTCGTCGCCATACCCCCCCTACCGATCTCATCCGACGAAGGGCCTGCGAATGAATCGACGCTATCGTCAACTCTGCTGACAACTGACACCATCTCCGCATCATCGTAAAGATTGGGATCTTTTGTGAACATCCCCTCCACTACGCCTAATATCAAGAGNAGATCTGCTTCTATCANGTTTGCNATNAGGGCCGACAGGTTATCGTTATCNCCAAANACTTCTCCTTCCAACTCGTCCACAGCGACAACATCATTCTCATTTACCACAGGGACAACTCCGTTGTCNAACAGGGTTGACAGCGTATTACGTAGGTTCAAATAGCCGAGACGATCATTGACATCTCTCCGGGTGACTAAGGCTTGAGCTGTAGTTATGCCAAATGCCGAGAATTCTTGTTCATAGACATGCATAAGTCTTCCCTGCCCAATCGCTGCGAGAACCTGTCTCTCGTTNAGGTCAGGTGCAGATNNCCCTTTAGCACCATCCAAGTTCTTTATNGCACCGCGACCGGCTGCTACCGCTCCCGAGGACACCAGAATCATTTGCATACCTTCCTGGCGAAGAGAAGCTATCTGGGACACGATATCCCTGATTATATTGAGGTCAAGTTCATCCGTACCAGCTGTGAGAAGGCTGGTACCTGCTTTCACTATGACGCGCCTGTATTTGCGTTTGCCCGTTCTCTTCATGACCATTCGTCGACCTATCAGTCGTGTCTTTTAAGGCATTAGTAAGTCTTCTATCAGGCATAAAATCTGTTAGAAATTATACCAGTGCCCGACAGGTATTCTTTGCGAGTATAAACAAGTAGAAGTAACGGATTAAGAATGAGTGAGATTATGAAGTAACCAGAAGGGGCTTTTAGAACTCTAAGAAGTTCTCAACTATTGAAAAGCGGTAACTACCAACTTGGGTCTGTGTCACTTGCATCATTATTTGTAACTCGTGTCTGATTCTCTCCCTTATCGTTCATCACGAATATATCTGCATCGCCATCCAGTTCGGAAACGAATGCAATCGTACTGCCGTCTGGCGACCATACAGGATCGTAATCCGGAATTTCGTTATAGGTGAGACGCGTTTGCTTATTTCCACTCTCTTCCATTACATATATTTCTTTATTGCCGTCCCGTTCCGACACGAAGATCAATCTCTTNCCGTCNGGNGACCANGAAACGTCTGANTCCGTNTCNTCTGTTTCCGTCAANTGGTAGGCTTCCAACCGNGAANCCTTNTTATCTGGACAGAGGTCATCCATCGCGTCTCTATCCATGGCGTATATGTCCGCATTTCCATCTCGCTTAGAAATAAAAGCGAGTTTCTTCGAATCTGGAGACCAGACGGGGTCGTAGTCTCTCGCACAGGTCATTTGACGTTGGTTCACACCATCAGGATTCCGAACATGTATTCCTGACCTTTCACCATCTATTGATGAAAAAACAACCGAATCTCCATCATGGGACCAGTCACCGACTCCAGTCACTTCAATATCCGACAGCCTAGCAGGGGAAGATTCCCCAACCGCTGTTATGTATATACGAGAGCCTTTACCACTCACGTCACCTGTAAATGCGATCCTTTTGCTGTCTGGGCTCCAGACGGGTGTGGAGAACTTCCCGGTGCCCTTGGATATTGTGAATCGTTCAGGGGAGTCTCCAGAATCTAGGCTTAGCACATCAATAGACGAACTATTCTTATCGCCGACAAGGAAGGCTACCCACTTGTTGTCAGGAGACAGCACGGGATCGTACTCGTCTTCCGCTTTGTCGGTAACATTAATCTCTTCTCCAGAATTCACTATCGTTGAGTAAATCTCAAGATTGCCGTCTCTGTCACTTGTGAAATACAACTTGGTTCCGCCTGATTGGCACCCTACAAAGATTAAGGGTAGAGCGAAACATAGTAATATGGCCATNATCTGCTTCATGACCGCATATTACCTAANCAAATATAGATAAGGCTACCGATTCAAGGTACTTTTAACAGCGGAATGAAGTGTTCTGTTATAGCCCTATGGCGTAGCAGGCCCTTCTTGGGTCTGCNCCCGCGGCGAGAACCCCGGTCTCAGGATCTCGAATAGCCACGGTGGCCCCCATTCCGCATGTTGNGGCATAGACAACTTCNTGGCCTTTTTCTTTTAGNCCTCTTTTCACNTCCTCAGAGAAACCATCTTCCATAGAAAGCTGTCCAGGCAGATATGTGTGAGGATAAAACGAGTTTGGAACACTCAGGCTTGAAAAGCGTGGAGCCTCTGATGCTTCCTGNGGATTCATTCCCCATAGCAGAGTGTTNANAACTAATTGTAGATTGGCTTGAGCCTGAGCATCACCTCCAGGACATCCCACCGTAGCGATGGGAACGCCACCCTTCGTGATCATGTAATTAATGATAGTGGTACGTGGNCGTTTACCAGGTTCTGCAACATTAGGGTGACCCTCTGTGAAATTGAGCATTTCACTTCTAGTGCTCACNCCAAACCCCAGTTCCGAGAAAAAGACCGACTTGTTGAAGGCACCTCCACTAGGCGTTGAGCATGCCATGTTACCGTCCCGATCAATAACCGTTACGTGAGTGGTTCCTCTCTCACTCTGAAGGTCTGTAGGTCCTCCTGTTTCGTAGGTCGGCTGTTGGCTTACCGATCCTTCCAGNGACGAATACTTCCATGGGTTCCCATGCTCAGGCATTTCCGGAAAAGCTTTGTCATGATCAATTAACCGGGCTCTCTCTGCTCCATATTCTTTGGAAAGCAGGCCATCCACAGGCACCGCGGCAAAATCAGGATCACCATAGAAGGCTTCTCTATCAGACAAAGCCAACTTGAGGGATTCTGTCACAACGTGAATGTAATCGACTGAATTGTGCCCCATAGCTTTAAGATCGAATTCTTCCAATATGTTCAATGCTTGCTGCAGCACAGGCCCTTGCGTCCAGGTCGAGTGCCCATATATTCCATATCCCATATATGTAGTGCCTACAGGTGTGGCATAGGTTTCTTCATATCCTTGCAGGTCAGCTTTACTTAGAATTCCCCCGACCCTCTGCGAAGCCGATGCAATGGCATCTGCTATATCGCCATTGTAGAAACAGTCCCGTGCAGCCGATATTCCGTTTTTTCTGTGGCCGCCGGCAATATCGGCCGCCCCAGACATGTTTCGAAATACCTTTCCTAGCTCTTTTTGGATTAAAAGCGTTCCTGGCTTTGGCAGTTTCCCGTTCTCAAAGAAAATATCTAGGCCTCCGGGGGGGAATAGCTCAAACTGGCTTATGGAATCTCCCGCATCCAAGCGAGCAAGCATGTATTCATAGTTAGGGATACCCCGTTCACAATACTCAATTGACGTGGAAAGAACTTCCTGAACAGTCTTAGTTCCATATCTTTCGAGTAAAGACAGGCAAGCAGCTGCAACACCGGGTACTGTAAAAGACAACGGTGCATACTCGCCCGGGCCTGTTGGAATAGAATCGTGTCCTTGGGACAGAAAGAACTCTGGTGACGCTTTCCCTGCAGCCGTTCCCTGACCACTCAGAGATAAGAAATCGCCACTTTGCGCATGGTAAACCATGAAAGTAGCTTCAGCTCCTAGCGAATAGGAAGCGATGGGTTCAACAACAGATGCTGCAAACGTCGCAGACACCAAAGCATCGAATGCGTTTCCCCCTGACATTAGCATTCTCATCCCCGCCATAGAGGTCAAGTAGTGACCACTAGAAATAATTCCGTTCGTCGCATACACAACCGGTCTTCCAGTTGGAGGGAGATTAACTTCACCTTGCTCAAGAAGGAATCCAATATCACGCTCATCGTTATTCCTATTGGTCATAATTTCACTCCTAATATCTCCTGTGTTCAGTTGTATGGCGGTGACTTTCTCCATTGTGTTTGCAGGTTGTCCGTAGGTATCCAGCCAAGTATCCGCTTCGTTTTCTCATTCGTGAACTGACCATGTGGTAAATCACATAGAATATTGAATATTTCGCTACGAGTAGGTAGGTTTCCAAGAGGAATATCCAGGGCCGGCACGAAAACCCTGGCCGCATCCTCCCAGGTTACAGAGAACGGGACAAATCCTGTATTCGAAGTCGGACTCCCAGGTATGAATTTGTCAGGCTCAAGGAAATGATAAAAGAGCAGCGTAATAACAAACAGGTCATGATTTGCCGCAAAAACTCGGCAAATCTCTTGACCGAGAGACTTAGTATGAGCATAGAGGCCTGTCCCAGATCTAGGAGGTATCTCGGAATTGATGTCGAAGTCGAAGTCTTCGTAACTGGGGCCAGCAATCGTAAAGTGGGGACCGGTATTTACCACCCTCTTTATCCCGTTCTTCACCGCTGCTGCCATCACGTTATAGCAGCCTCTTGCATTAACATCGAACGCAATCTTCCTATCCGTTCTAAGCACGGACAGGTTGACAATAGCATCCATACCTTTTGCCGCCGTTGTAACAGCATCAAGATTCGCCACATCCAACTGGACATATTCATGAACAGTTTTTGGTGCATCCTTTATATCAGTAAGGCGAAGTTGATGAAGATCCTCTAAAGCCTTTACAACGTGGGGTCCAAGCATCCCGTTCGCGCCGATGAGCAACACTTTCATAGGTTAGATCCTTCAGGGACAAAACCGAGCATCTCCTGAGCCTTCGCCGTATTAAAACGAGGTTCCTTAAAATCTGGTACCGATTGAATATGAAATGTTGACCAGGTTCGGCCTGGCAATAGTGTCGATTTCGGAATAGGACTATGCCCGTCCACAATATTCTGCTCGACTGCCCTCTGAATAGCCTGCAGCGCATCATTCCCCCTCAACATCGATGTTGAATCGATAGGCTCTTCCCATTGGAGATCCCCCAATCTAAGTGAGCACACATCGATTCGGCCCTCCCTACCAAATTCCCGACAAACGAATTCTGCCATGTGGACACAAAGAGTGGTTATTTCACTAGTGGGAATAGGACGCCATTTTTCATTTACCAAGTAGTCTCCATCGTAGCCCTTCATAATCTCCAGGGAGCCAAGGAATATAAACCGTTTCACCCTTTCATCAATACAGGCAGACAGGAGGTTGTAAGTTTGGCGCATCGCCCTATCCAGCATGATCGTTTCATTGGACGAGACTTCGTTCTCCAGAGAGTGCACAACCACGTCAACATTCCTCGTGAGGTCATTAGTCGAACACCCGTGTTCGAAGGGTCCGGAGGCCAGCTCGACATCATGAGAGGATCCAAGGAACTGAGAGATTTCCCGGGACAGTCTAGAGGACGGGTTTGTGACCAGTATCTTCATTGTAACGCTACCATTACCGATCTCCTCCGGCTAGTCTGTCACCTGTAATCGTGAAAGAACCCTTGATAGATTTGGCTTCCAGTGCTTCCTGCACTGCGCTCTCAGGTGGAGTCAAACTACGAACAGCAGGAATAACCTCCTCGCCTAGCAATCGTATAGATTTAACGAGTTTTTCGTGCCCAATACCACCCCAATCCATCCACAGACTTATGTTGGTTATTCCTACCTCGTTCGCTCTCTGAAATTTCTGAATTAAGCTATCTGGATCACCCAGATACGTTCTGTCCAAAAAGATATCAAGTTCCGTTTCCCCTTCATACGGGTGAGCTTGCGCCCTCCCGTCCACTACTCGCATTTCGGTCAGCGCCCTTTGAGCCCTAATCTGCCATCGAATATTAGGAAGATTATCAAGGGCCTCTTGGTTGGTAGGAGAACAATGNGTCATACATTGNAGAGACATCTCTACATTGTTAAGCGGTTTGTTAGCATCATTTCGAGCCCTAATATAGCTACCGAAATGGGAGGAAACAGCNTCCATTCCCATCATGCTGGAAGTGAGAGGCGTAATATCCCTCTCAGCCGCGAGTTTCATCGAACCCTCAGAAGACCCCGCCAACCACAGAGGGGGATGGGGTTTCTGGAGTGGCTTCGGGAAGACCGTTATTGGTTCCTCCACCTTTACGTACTCTCCTTGNTACGTCCAGTCTTTGTCTTCCGTCCAGGCCTTGATCATNACTTCNAGGCCTTCTTGGAATCTTGGTCGAGACTCATCGAGAGGGATCCCGAATCCTCCCATCTCATAGGGTTGATATCCTCTGCCAACGCCACAGAATATTCTTCCCTCGGTCAGATGGTCTAAAACCGCAATTTCTTCTGCTGCTCGCAAAGGCTGCCATTCAGGAATAATGATAGCTGCGGTCCCTATCCTTATCCTCTCCGTATTCTCGGCAATCTTTAATGCCTGTAGCAGGGGNGGCAGGGGAGAATCCATAGTTGGAGAAGTGGTGTTCAGCGATCAGAACATAGTCATATCCTAATTCCTCAGATAACTTTATCTGGGCGATACCNTCATTGAAAATTTCTTTAAATTCTCGAACATCAGGATTAGGCCACTCCATAAAAAGTCCGAACTTCAAACTGTGCCTCCTTGATTNTCATGGCTACCCGAATTAGAGATGCGGCCGACATTATATGGNGATTCTNCAATCTGTTCAGTNTGAGGCTCACCTGGATTGTTTGAAACAANAAANAGAGCAGCAGCTACTAACATGAGCGCGACNCCTGTCCACCATGCCGGATCGTAAGATCCGGTCATATCTACCACATATCCCGCCGCGGGAGCGCCCAAACCTCCAATGAAGAGGTTTATCGGCATAACAATCCCTCTAATACTTCCTAGGTTAGTCCTACCAAAGTATTCGGCCCAAATATAGTTCTGATTAAACATATTCGTGCCAATACCAAGTCCGAAGAGTGCCATAGACCAAAACATGAGCCAGAAGTCGTAGGCATATATGGACATTACGCTTGCTACAGCCAACATTAAAAAAGCAGAGCTGCCTATAANTTTTGCAGGGATTTTTCGCACCAGCATCCCAGCTGTGAAACTTCCCGCACCGGCACACACCGCATCAAAGGCTGTAGCTAGTGAAACCAAGCTTGGATCCAGACCCCTGTCCATAAAAGCGGGAATACGATGAAGTGCAAGGGTGAGTATACCTAAAGACAAAATTGAGAAAGCCGCGGTAAGTGTCCACATAGGAAAAGTCCTGATCGCTTCGCGAGTCGTCCAGGATTTTTCNATTTCACTTATATGGGTGCCTTCTTCACCAGACNCTAATGTTTTGCTTGTCTTTTCGCCATCAGGCAGCAAACCCATGTCTTCTGGCTCTCTAACAAGGAAAAGCAATGACAACGGCACGATAATTCCCATACCAATAAATGCCAGAATTACCCATGATTCCTGCCAGGTGTATTTATCTATAAACACTTGCGTAAGCGGGACGAAAACTACTGCTCCAGCTGAGATACCAGCGGAAGAATACGCCAAAGCTTTTCCCCGGTTCNTAACAAACCATTTTGTTGGTGGTACTGAGGTTGCCAAAGATCCTGGACCACTCATCCCAACCAGCCCCATTACAGCGAANATGATTATGAGTTGCCATGATGACGAGGTGTACTTTAGGCCAATCATGCAGAGGCCGGTAATCACTGCAGCAGATACTAGAATCCATTTCGCACCATATCTATCTAAAAGCCTGCCAATGAATGGCCCTGTGATTGCACCCGTAGCACTCCTGGCGGAAGAGGCCCAGCCGAACGATGCGCGACCTATACTTAGCTCATCGCCCATTGGCTTGATATATAAACCAAAATTCAGGGATCCCATGCCCATGGTAACTGCACCGACAACTGCCATTACCGCGACTATTACCCATCCGTAAAAGAAGCGACCATTGTGCGTGACTAGGCGATTGAGTCGGTCCAGAGGGTACCTCAAATACGATGAATTTTAGGATTATACTCTTGCGAAAGTAAAAAGAGCTGATTTACTCTATCTTAGGCATCCAAGGCGTCTTCACATACCTTTCACAGTCAGCATNGAAACGNCTTAATCNTCTAGAATNCATTAGCTTTTACTATCAGAGATTCAACNCCTCTGAGNACTAGTTGGCTGCGGAATCGGGGGGCTTTCTCCAGGGATATCTCTTTTAGCCTGTGAATCATCCCCCTGAAAGCAGCCGCGGCCTCCAATCTTGCAAGGGGTGCTCCAAGGCAATGATGAATACCTCTTCCGAAAGACATATTTGGCCTGTCGTTCCTCGATAAATCCAGAGTGTTAGGGTCTGGGAAAGCTTCAGGATCCCTATTGGCAGCACCTATGACGGCTAGAACACGCTGCCCACAACTCATTTCTGTACCTCCAACCACAGTGTTCTCTCCAACTGTCCTTAAGTCTACTTGTACCGGACTATCGAAGCGCAGCATCTCCTCCACAGCCGACTCCATCAAGGATGGCTCAGACCGGAGACGNTCTAGTTCACCTGGATTGCATAATAGAGCTAAAAGCCCGTTTCCTATAAGGTTTTTGGTCGTTTCATTCCCTGCGATCAACAGGAGTCTTAATAGAGATAACATTTCCTCAAGTGAGAGTTTTTCTCCTCCCTCTTCNGCCTGGACCAATCGGCTGATCAGATCCTCTTCNGGCTGTCTACGACGTTCCTCTATNACATTTGAAAAGTATTGATTTAGNGCATCTCGAGACTGTTCAACCCTATGAGCCTCATNGCGTGAAATAGTTGGTTCTATAGAACGGGCGATGTCAGCAGACCACCTGGCAAAACTATGCCTATCGTCTGGCCTTACCCCAAGTAACTCCGAGATAACTATTATTGGCAGCGGGTAGGCTATCGATTCAATCACGTCAAACGGTCTGCTAAAGTCCAATTCGGCTAGGATTTCTGACACGATATCGTCCATTCTTTCCGACAGTACATGTACTGATGCTGGTGTGAATGCCTGGCTCACCAGAGATCGGAGGCGCGTGTGATCCGGNGGGNCCAANGTGAGNAAACTCCTNGGNGTGTCNTNGCTGTTACGTTCGTTGGAAAATATTTTTGGGTTCCTCAGTACAATGTCTACATCATCATATCTGGTTACTATCCATGACATTGCTAATTTTGACCAGTGAACTGGGTCTCGTGCACGCAACCTGTCATAGGTCGGATAAGGGTTCCTGTGTAATCTGGAAGAGAGCGGATTATATGAGACGCCCGTTTGAAATCGTTCCACTCCGAGCATCAATCCGGATACAACGATCTTAGCTGGGTTCAAGGTTAGGCCATCTTAATGTGCTTCAAATTCAAGAATGAGCCAATCGTAATAACTTTGGCTTACCTAGCTGGGTTCGTTTCTAGAGATTTAAAAACAGACGATACAGGGTTATATCTGTAGGAATATTTTCTTTCATTAACGCTGAAAGCAGCGATACTGGCAAAAATAAGTGTCAATGCGGCAATCGAAAAGGGCAGTGTGTAAGACCCTGTGAGTTGATTAAGTTCCCCTGCCATCAAAACTGATAGCGCTCCACCTATCTGATGGGCCATATTGGTCATGCCATTAAGGGTACCAATATTCTCTAGTCCGTATATATCGGCAGTCATAGACGAGGTCACTGAAGCAGTCGCAATCCAAGAAATACCCGCCACGAGGGCAAACGCCCACATCCCTTCAACTCCACCTACAACCAGCAACAGGACATAAGCCATTCCTCTAAGTGCGTAGGTAGTCCCAAGAATGTTTTTCTGTTTGAAATAGTTTGAAAGAAACCCAGCTGACAATACGCCTACAGAGTTGAGACCCATCATGATGCCGAATATTGTCGCTGCCGTCATTTTAGGAACACCTTGATCTTCGGCAAACGGCACAAAATGCACGGAAATGATGTTCGTTGTAATACCGCAAACAAGATAGGCAGCAGACAGTTGCCAAAAAGGCGACGTGCTTAAGGCCTGTTTCCACTTGCTTGTAAACAATAGACCTGAGACGTCTTCAACGCTCTTCGTCGAAGATTTGTCCTCGTCTTCAGAATGTCCTTCAAGTTCACTCCTTGGAATCATCCCACCCGGGTTATTACGCAGGAAGGTTAACGCTAGAGGAGCGGCTATAAAAAATATCATCGCTCCGAGAACAACAAACGCGGTTCTCCAGTCAAAGGTCTCAATAAGGTATGCTGAAAATGGTGCCAGTAATACTGGACCAATTGAGCCTCCTGCAGCGGAGATACTTATAACCATGCCTCTACGCCTGAAAAACCACCTAGACAATAAGGCATGGATGGTTACGAAGGAGACTCCGCTGGACGCAAAACTCATCAGGAATCCCCAGAGTAATATGAATGAAATCATCGAGTTCAACATGCTTACTAACATGACTGAAACACCTAACATTAAAAGGGCCCCACCAATTACAAAACGGCCGCCATATCTATCATGCAGATACCCAGTCACTAGAAAGGAAAAGGCTCCTACAAGTATTCCTAGTGAGATCACCCTCGTAATCTCCGAACGAGTCCAGTTCATCTCGTTCTCTATTGGTGTGACAAACACACCCATTGACGACCTGACGCCAAATGCAATCATGACTAAGAAAAAACAAACTGCCAAGACAAGCCAACCATAGTACAGCTTACCGTCGCCAGATGAGATAACTTTTATAGCCCGCTTCATGTATTCCAACCGGTACATTTCTAATGTTTTTTTAGGTCAAACCGTAGCTTTGCCGATAGGTAAGAAATTCTAATATAAATAGCACTAGCGAAAAAGCATTCAGGAAATCGTAGCACAATTTAGCTATGTAAAACTCGTTGCGTACCGCCAGTCGCGGTATTGGATTATCATAGAATCTCCCAACGCCAGGCTAACTATTTAACATAGATGTACCGTCGGCATATAGACTGGGGATACAAGACCTAAAGGGAGCAATATGGCAACAAACGATGGGGTAGACCGGAGACTCGACAGGGACTGGACTACGGACACCATTCCTTACCCAGAGCCCGCAATTGAGATCATAGACGAACGCTTCCGAAAATATTTTATTGGCAACACAGGTTTAGAGAGAATATTTACGGGGTGCAGATGGGCAGAGGGTCCTGCATGGTTCGGGGATGGCAGGTATTTACTTTTTAGCGACATTCCAAATAATCGCTTATTGCGCTGGATTGAAGAAACCGGACAAGTAAGTGAGTATCGAATTCCCTCCAATAACGCTAACGGCAACGTTCGAGACAACGAGGGAAGGCTGGTGACTTGCGAACATCTAACTAGGCAGCTAACCAGAACTGAGCACGACGGCACAATTTCAGTCATAGCCAGCTCGCATAAGAACATTCGATTCAATGCGCCGAATGACGTCGCAGTGCATTCAGATGGTGCTATTTGGTTCACTGATCCTGGCTACGGCATTCTCAACGACTACGAAGGAGACAAGGCGGAACCTGAACTACCAACAGCAGTATACCGAATCCATCCAGAAACGGACGAAGTAACCGTGATGACCACACAAGCCGTTAGGCCTAACGGCCTTTGTTTTTCGCCAGATTATAGCAAGCTATACATAGCTGATTCCGGATCTGACAATCCGAAAGTTATATACATCTATGACGTGGATAGTAATGAATCCTCCCTTTCAGGGGCAAGGATCTTTACCGAGACTGGAATGGACTCAACTGACGGAATCAGATGCGATACCGACGGCAACCTCTGGGCTTCAGCCCAAAGAGGGACAAATTCGATCGCAATTTACGCTTCTGATTCAAACCTTATCGGACGAATCTATTTACCTGAGGTACCTTCTAATTTAACTTTTGGCGGAATGAAGAGAAACAGGTTATTCATCACTGCCAGCCAGTCTGTATATTCGATTTATACCGGGGCAAAAGGATTGGCCCTAAGTTAAGCAATTAAAGAATATCTAAACGATCTAAGACCAGTTCACATCCTGACGTGATGGATTTGCTCCCGCCTGAGGCCTCCAAGGAGCAGCCTTATCATCCCAGGGGTTTGCGGCAAGCCAATCCTCGTCCATTGCCACCCCGAGCCCTGGTCCAGGTGGAACACCGAAGTACCCGTTTACCTGCTCAGGAAAATCTCCCACTGTAGAATCTTGGAACCAAGGATGGATACCACCTTCTTGTATAAGAAAGTTCGGAGTACTGGCGTCCAGATGCAACGCTGCTATGGTACAGAATGGGCCATACGGATTATGGGGTTGAAATCCTACATAGTACGCTTCTGCCATNGCAGCTATCTTCTTAAGTTCCAATATGCCNCCCGCNTGCACNACNTCAGGTTGAATCAANTCGACCGCATGAAGTGGAAGCANATCNGCNTAATCAAACTTTGTCAGTAATCGNTCGCCGGTAGNGATTGGTATGTTTACNTGATCAGANACTTTTTTCAGAGCATCCAGATTCTGCGGTGGAACAGGCTCCTCATAGAAAAATGGCCTGAATTCCTCTAATCGATTTCCGATTCGGATCGCGTCTGATGGTGCGAGTCTGCCGTGTACTTCTACGAAAAGTTCTACCCCGTCACCCACGGCCTCACGAACTGCCTTCACCTTAGCTATGGCNAGCTCTTCTGATTCCCTATCTATAAAAATNCCTCTGTGCTCAAAGGGGTCTCCNTTCANCGCTGTCAGGCCACGCTGGATGTGATCCATNGCGTTTTCAACGGCGAGTTCTGGAGTCACTCCATCCCACCTACCGTAGGTCCATATCCTATCTCTGATCTTACCTCCCAGGAGTTCGTAAACAGGCACCCCAAGAGCTTGTCCCTTTATGTCCCAAAGAGCAATCTCAATACCGCTGATAGCAGACATCTGTACGATTCCGCCCCTTACGTGAAAATGATGATAGAGAGTCTGCCAATGTTTTTCGATCTCCATCGGGTCCTTGCCTGTAATCACTGCCCCGAATTCGTCTACCATCGTTGAGACACTCAAAGGCCCACAGGTGGCTTCTCCCCAACCCGTGATACCCTCGTCTGTCTCAACCTTAACGAATACGTAGTTGCGTGAAGTAACACTACCAACTCTCCTAGTGGTATGAGACGCAGGAATAGCTTTGACAGACGTAATCTTCACTTGGGACCTCCATTCATTATTCCTGACTGTTTATCAGTAATATGCAAATATGCATGATTATATAAACTGAAATGGGGGGCTGATTGCCCCCCATTAGTCAAACACTTAACGTTTAGGCCTCAGTCAGCACTCAATATCACCTTAACTATCCCGTCCTCGTATTGTTCGTACTGATCATAGGCACCTTGAACCTCTTCGAAGTTCATTTCGTGAGTCTTCATTTCCCCGGGATTCCACCAACCTCGCTCCTTTAAGGCAATCATCCTATCGATATGACCGATGGGATCACCACTGCCTGCGCCAGAAGTTGGAATTATGGTCGGAGCATTCCTCATGAAAATCGAGGTGTCGATTTCANTTTTTTTGCCTGTCGGTCCAGCCTGAATTCCAAATATAATGACTTTACCGTGTTTTGTTGCGCCCCTGATGGCTGCGCTTAAAGCGTCGGGAAATCCGGACGCCTCTACAGATATGTCGGCAAGCCTGCCACCGGTTATCTCCGAGAGTGCTTCATCGACATCGTCTTTGTCAGGGTTGATGGTATGTGTCGCCCCGAATTTAGTACCCCATTCAAGTCTATAGTCTAGAGGATCGACCGCAATAACTTTCCTTGCCCCTGCACGGGCACAAATAGCAGTAAACGACAGCCCTATACTCCCTTGCCCCATTACAACTACATCCTTGCCCAATATGGTACCCATCTGCTGACACGAATAAAGCACTGTCCCCGATGGCTGACAAAGAATCCACTCCCCTAAATCCCCGTGGTCAGGTACAAGAGCCATGCGGCCCTCGTCTCCAGGATAATATTCAACCAGACCACCTGGTCCGTTGGCGCCCGGTAGTACTATGACTCGTTCTCCAACCTTAAACTTATCTGATTTGCTTTCGACAATGGTACCCGCGCATTCGTGGCATGCTCCACCGTGACGCATTGGGTATTCTTCCTCAGGGTGAACNGGACCGTAAGCGTGGCGAATATCGCTACCACAAACAGACCATTTTTCTAACTTAATTAGACATTGCCCATCACTTATAGAGGGTGTCTCGATATCCTCTATATCGTATTTCTTGGGACTGGTAATCCTAGCTGAAAACATTCATTTCACCATCTTCTTTCTTATATAATCACGCCAAGCCGGCACATTCTAGTTCTAGAAATCCGTCTTTAGCAACCTTGTAGAGCACCGAAGAATATACGGGACCTTAAATGAATAAAATTATTCCTATTGCGAGAGAACTCTTTAGCTTTCCGAATCCGGTAAATGAATACGCAGCCCGCCTCGTAGCCTTTATGGTCGTAATTTTGGCATTATCATTCTTAATAACTGGCAATAAATGGGTACTGCTGCTGCTAGGATATGGNTTTNTCGCTCGAGTGGCGACAGGACCTACATTAAGTCCCATAGGTTTGTTGGCGACTAAAGTATTAATTCCGATCTTTGGAAATCATGACAAACCTGTGCCCGGACCTCCCAAGCGGTTCGCTCAATCAATAGGANTGGGGTTTTCTTTAGCTGCCCTTGTTACCTTTTTCTTGGGNGACTCCATTGTTGTAACTCGATACCTGATAGGCATTTTAGGATTCTTTGCTTCCTTAGAGACATTCTTAGGGTTTTGCACCGGATGCTACGTCTTTAGTTGGCTTATGAAATTCGGACTAGTACCAGAATCGGTTTGTAAAGAATGCATAATCGATCCTTCCGTTCTGAATCGAACCTGACTGTGCAGTCGCAGTTGCCTGTGAACCTGACCCTTGATCCGGTGGATAAGTTATCTGTCACTGTTGTTATGGATAACTTCACCAGCACTCTGATGCCAACTATAGGTCCAGCGAAGCGCCCGTCAGTCAAAGCCCGAACACCGGCACGTTACCTGGAGACAAAGGAGGCTCGCGATGGCCTACGAGCAGAACATGGGTTTTCCGCATGGCTAACAGTAGAGAAAAAAGAGGTCACCGGGAAAGTATCTAGTAGCATTCTTTTTGATACTGGCGTATCCCCTACCGGAGTGTCTGAGAACATGAGGCGACTGGAATTAAACCCCAAAGACGCAGTAGCACTTGTAATGAGTCATGGCCATTACGACCACACCACTGGTCTCGACGGAGTCATCGAAGCACTAGGCCATAGTTCACCCCCTATTATCATTCATCCAGAGTTTTGGAACAGGCGGAGAATCTTGGTACCTGGTAGACAGCCAACACTTTTACCTACCGTGAGCCGCGCCGCCCTTACAGAAAGTGGATTTAATGTGATCGAGGAGTCTCGTCAACCATCTTTCTTGTTGCATAAGTCTCTCCTAGTAACCGGAGAGGTCGATAGAACAGTGCCATATGAGAAGGGCTTACGGGGACAGGAAATTTTGGTTGAAAAATCTTGGAAACCCGATCCTTTAACCNTGGATGANCAGGCACTCATTGCCAACGTCAGAGGTAAGGGACTTGTGGTGATCACAGGATGTGGGCACTCCGGAATAATCAATATTTGTAAATACGCTANGAAACTTACAGGCATCAAGACAATTCATGCAATATTGGGTGGNTTCCACCTGCCAGACCAACAAGGCTTCGATAGCATCATCCATAACACTATATCTGACCTAAAAGAAATTGCCCCCGATTGGATNGTACCGGCGCACTGTACTGGATTCACTGCATCNACCAAACTCGCATCTAACTTACCAGGCTCTTTTATACAAAACAGCGTAGGNACCCGGTACGACTTTACNGCAANAGANTACAGCTNNNCTNTACTCGAATCAAAGAATAGATATAGCTCTATTCGGGAAGAAACATCTCCGTTTGACTATCTGGCCTTGTTAACGATATGTGGAAAAAGTCATGGTCGTCTGAGGCNCCATGCNAATGCTTCTCGCCCGCNGGGATGAAGGCAGTGTCGCCTGCCTTCATTNCAANCTCTTCAGATTCGTTCGCTACAATGCCTNNTCCNTNCTGTNGCGNANAGTATCTGATCGCTNGTATGNGTATNAAAGTGGTTCTTTGCNCCNCCNTAGAAAGACACAAGAGAAAAGTTGAATTGGTCCGTCCTAGAGCCTCCAATCAGCGGCTGGCGAGTCACCTTACCACCGTAGAAAAGAGGNGCGTNTGAAGCATCTTCCGGATTTANGTCANTCTGCCTAACAACTTCCATNGTTGANTCNTTGTATAGTTTTTNATGTTGTTATTAATTAGGGNCATNAACAGNCNNGCNAGGGATGAANATAATANAGTAGNGAGGTTAATCCTTGTGATTTAATTCGTNGATTTCNNGNTCAATGATANTCTTTATCTNATANCNATTTGTCAAAATATTCACGCNAAGNACCTGNACCGTTAAGACTTGANAGAAANNAAAACCAGAAGAGAATGGCANGCCCGNATCCCAAAAGTAGAACTCCATCTCCATTTGGAAGGATCAATCCCTCTCGCGACTATGTGGGACCTTNTANAAAAATACGGAGGAGATTCATCTGTCAGTGGATTGGAAGACTTAAGACACAGGTTCCAATTTAGAGATTTCTCACATTTCATACAGACTTGGATATGGAAAAATCAATTTCTAAGGGAATTCGAAGACTTCACCTATATCTCAGAACAAATCGCGATTCATCTTCGCACCCAGAACATCAAATATGTTGAGGCCTTCTTTTCACCAGCTCGATTTGCAGAAAAAGGATTAGCAGTGCCGCAACTTATGGAAGCAATCAGGACCGGCCTCGATAGAGTTCCAGAAATAGAAATAGCGTTGATACCAGACCTTGTTCGTGACGTTGGACCCAATATGGCNATGGACGTTTTAAGGGAAATACTTCAACTAAATCGACTAGGAATAATCGGTATTGGGCTTGGTGGGTCTGAGCAATTGTTCCCGCCGGAGCTATTCGAAGATCACTATCTTCTAGCTCGAAAAGCCGGGCTTCACACAACTGCTCACGCCGGTGAGGCTGCAGGTGCAAGTAGCATTTGGGGGGCTATNCAGTCTCTTCGCGTTGATCGAATTGGCCACGGAACTCGCTCCCACGAGGATGAATCCCTTATCNAATATCTCGNCGAAACACAAATTCCGTTGGAAATGTGCCCCCTATCAAACGTCTCCACGGGAACCATANGNGCGCACAAACTACATCCTATTAGGGATTACTTTGATAAAGGGTTACTGGTCACCGTAAACACTGATGACCCTATGATGTTCGGTAATAGCATGGCTCAAGAATTTGACGCTCTAGAACAGAATTTTAATTTCAAGNCTCATGAAATACAAAAGCTGATACTCAATAGCATAGATGCTTCTTGGTTGGAAATTGATAGGAAAGTTGCCCTTAAAGAATCTTTCGTTAAGGATCCTCTTTGGTCCTATGAATGAAATTCTAGAAGCTTTGGTACACAAGCTCACCGTTCACAATGGTTGCTAACACCTCTACGGACAAAATTTCCTCTGGTGAAATTCCACGAATATCCCGGTCCAGTATAGTCATGTCTGAGAGCATTCCTTCCTTTATCATTCCTTTTTCAGACTCCATGAACCTCGCGAAAGAAGCTTCGGTAGTAAATGATTGAAGAGCCTCATTTACTGTCATTCGCTGCTGGGGTTGCCATCCACCATTGGGGTACTGCAAGTGAGTCTGTCTTGTTACCGCAGAATAAATCCCCCACATTGGCTTTTCACTCTCGACAGGAAAATCGGAACCCGAGACAACCCTTATAGCATTATCGAGCAATATTCGCCATGGATAGGCAGCGCCAAGCCTTGCTTCCCCCAAACGTCTCTCAGCCATGAGCATATCAGACGTACAATGAGTCGGCTGAACCGAGGCAATAACTCCCAATTCTTTGAACCGCATGATATCCGTTGATGCGATGTTTTGAGCGTGCTCAATTCTGGACCTATGATCAGAACCAGGGTATTCCTTAATCGCTCGTTCTATAGCGTTAAGTGCTTCATGGTTTGCCCTGTCACCAATAGCATGAATATTCACCTGAAAGCCTACTGCCATGGCCCGCGATATTGTTTCCGTCAGATGTTCCTCTGAAATTAGCGTGAACCCAGATTCGCCAGGTGAGTCACTGTATTCTTCAAACATAGCGGCACCCCTGGATCCTAGAGCGCCGTCATAGATTATTTTCAAGCTTCGACATGTGAACAAACGGTCATCCGATGAACTCGGNGAAATCTCCCAAGGCTCCCTATCAAAGCTCGCCTTGTCTTGCATTGCATAAANCCTCAGTTTGAGNCGCCCTTCCGATACCAGCTCCTGATAGGCCTTCAATTCCGTCAATCCAATACCGGCATCATGCACTTCAGTAAGACCCGCCCTTAAGCATGCCTCCTGAGCATCCAGAATCATTGATTTTGCCTGACCCACTGTAATCGGAGGAATAGATGCCCTTATCAGGGACATCGCCACATCAAGAAATAATCCAGTTAACTTCCCATCTTTAGATCCAACNATCCCTCCATTTGGTGAAGGGGTGGAGTCGGTTACTCCCGCAATTTCCATAGCCTTGCTGTTTGCTATTCCAGCGTGTCCATCAACACGGGTAAGCCAAACGGGATGGTCTGGCACTTCCATGCTNAATAGTCCGTGGGTGGGAAAGTCTCTAGTTNNCCAGTTTTCCTGATTCCAATTTCTACCCTGNATCCACGCACCTTTAGGAATCTCTTGCGATCGCTCCTTGACGTGTTCTACTACCTCATCGTAGGAATGCATATTATCCAGACGAACCGTTTTCATCGACTGACCAAGGCTTCGTATATGGCCATGGCTATCGACTAACCCTGGATATGCGAAAGCTCGATTTAGNTTCAACCTAGTAGAGCCNCTAGGCAGCACTGTTTCTAATTCGTCTTGAGACCCGACCTTAGCTATTCTGGATCCTTCAATGAGTATCGCTGTTGCCTCAGGCCTCTCTTTATCTAGAGTAACGGCCTTGCCAACNCCATCAAAAGTAAGGAGTAAATTANGGGAGGACATAAAAGTTCACTTATCCAGTTGGCCGAAGANGNCAGAAGAGTCAGATTTTAGGAGACATTCGGCCTAAGATGCGACCAGGGTTTGGCCATCTCGAANGCTGCTGAGGCTTCTAGAACCGTCTCCTCGTCTCCAAACCTACCAATTANATGTAACCCAACCGGAAGCCCNCTNGATGTCATTCCTGCAGGTATGCTGGCGGCGGGATTACCTGCAGAGTTGATAGGATATGTGAATGGCAAACAAGCCCACGATCCGTCAACGTCTGCACCATTAATAGCTCGCGGGGGATTCCCGCATTCGTACGGTGGAACGGCCATAGTCGGCGACAGCAGAAGGTCAAATTCGTCGAACTGCTCNGCAAGCGCNAACCTGATCGTATCTACNTTCGCCACCGCTCTACTGAAGTCAGCGGCTTTTAAGGATTCGCCGATTCTATACGTACTTTGAGCGTAATCAGTCATATCTTCTGCCCTTTCGGGCCAGTAGTCTCCATTAGTAGCTAGGCTCATGGTGCTAAATAGAACCATCCACAACTCAAATGGATCCTCAATTGAGAAACCGGAGGCNTGTACAGAGCAACCCAGATCAGCAAAAGACTTCGCAGCGGATTCACAGATAGAAAGCACCTCTGGATCAACGTTGGCGTAACCAAAATCGGGGGTCCATCCAATTTTCAGACCTTCAAGCCCGTTGGTCGCTCCCCGTTTCGCCGCTGCAACAAAGTCTGGTACATCGTTCCTGAGTGATGACACATCCCTCGGGTCATGTCCTGCCATTACTTGAAGCAATAGCGCACAATCCCTGACCGACCGAGCCATTGGGCCCGACTGACTGGTCTGATTCGAAATGGGAGGGTACAGAACGGGATAACGGGGAACCCTTCCTTGAGTAGGCTTTAACCCATATATACCAGTAAAACTAGCCGGGATCCTAATAGACCCTCCGCCGTCAGATCCAGTCGCGAGCGCACACATTCCAGCCACGAGAGCGGCAGCTGCACCCCCGCTTGAACCTCCGGGTGTCTTTGACACATCCCAGGGATTGCGACAATCGCCACCAAGCCTGTTTCTCGTCTCACCCAGAAGACCAAACTCTGGAGTGTTTGTCTTTCCTAAGATCACAGCTCCTGCGGACTTTACCCTCTCCACGACTATTGAGTCCCTATCCGGTATACGATTTTCAAATATCAATGACCCCCCAGTTGTCCGAATTCCTTCAGTAAGCTCGAGATCTTTAATTCCAAGAGGAACACCAAGGAGTTGAGGTCTTGTTTCCCCTTTGGTAATTTCGGCTTCCGCCTCTATTGCCCTCTGCCGCGCTTGCTCAAACGTGCACTCTAGAAAGGCGTTCAACTTACCGTTTAGCCTTTCGATTCTGTCAATGTAGAGGTCCGTGACCTCGACGGGAGAAACCTCTCTACTAGAGTAAAGACTAAGAAGTTCTACACTATCCACAAAGGCAAGACTTTCATCAACTTTTGACATACATCAATCCTTTCACATTACCGGCAAAATTCTTTGCCGACTGATATCAAACAACATCTGCCGAACTGGTATCCCGTCGCCATACCTCAATCTACGTATGCTATTACCTAATCTTTGGAAATACGGTCAAACCCTGTGAAAGGCTTAAGTACGTCAGGAACAATAACCGACCCATCCTCCTGTTGGTAGTGTTCCAAAATGGCGATCATCACCCGCGGCACCGCAAGACCAGAACCGTTGAGGGTGTGCACGAATCTGGGCCTACCTCCTTCAGAAGGGCGGTAACGTATGGCAGACCTTCGTGATTGAAAATCCGTACAATTCGAGCAAGAGGAAACTTCTAGCCATTCGCCTGTCCCTGAGCCCCACATCTCCACGTCGTAGCTTTTTGAGGCTGCAAATCCAAGATCCCCTGTACACAGCTCTAAAACCCTATGGGGAATCCCTAATTGTGAACAAACCTCTTCTGCATCCTTGACCAACGACTCTAGCTCTTCATGGGAAGTATGAGGCTCAACGAATTTGTACATTTCAACCTTGTCAAATTGATGCACCCTTTTGATTCCTCGGGTATCCCTTCCAGCGGAGAATTTTTCACGACGCCAACACGGCGTGTGTGATACGAATTTCAAAGGCAGTTTAGAACCGTCAATAATCTCATCACGGAACATACCGGTAACGGGGGCTTCAGCAGTAGGCACCATGAATAGATCGTCCTCTTCATCGTGATACATATTTTCTTCGAAATGTGGGAGATGACTGGATCCTGTGACGGTCGCTCGATTAACCATGTACGGAAGATATAATTCACTGTATCCGTGCTGCGATATATGCAAGCCAAGCATCCAAGATATAATCGCCCTCTGGAGCATTGCCCCTTTATTGTGCAGCAAGTAAAAGCGAGTCTGCGATACTTTCACTCCACGCTGGAAGTCAATTATTCCAAGATCTTCACCTATGTCCCAGTGTGGTTTTGGATCAAAATCAAATTCGGGTTTATCTCCTATCGTTCGGACAACAACGTTCTCACCCTCATCTGCCCCAAGTGGAGTTGTATCACCAGGAATGTTAGGAATGTTCATCAAGATATTCTGTAGCTGCTCAGCAATATCCTTTTCCTTCTTTTCCAATCTACTAATCTGAGTTCCTACCTCCCTCATCTCGTCTATAAGATCTTGCGGCTTTTCCTTTTTTTTGCCCAGCTCACGAGAAACTTCGTTCCGCGTAGCCCTAAGACTATCTATTTCGGAAATAGTACGGCGNCGGCGGCTGTCNAGTTCAGCAGCTTCTGTAACCTGAAATNNCTGTCCTCGTTTTCGGGCAGATTCTTCTACAACTTCAGGTTTTTNTCTTATCAAGTCGATATCGATCAACTTATGTGGCTCCCTTATTTATACGAATCGCGGAGATTAACCATCGCGTAACTTGTATTTTACCGACCGACGATACCTTACGGAAACCATAGCTTCGGTCACCGTTTCTTGTTCTAATTAGAAAGTGTAGGACATTCGAAGGCGTGGCGGGTAAGGTGTCGCAAGCTTCTTAATGGCGGATAAATTACTGTCTTTGTTTTCAGCAGAGAGTAAACTGGAAATTATTTTCATGAATTATAATTTACGTGTTCAGNAACTATTATGCATTAAAAGTTATGTAAAATTGCAGATCTTCCCAGNGAATAACGAATATCGTTGTGNAATTATGAACCATATTGACATAATCGCAACATGTTGTTGATAATAGATGTTGAAAGGATTTTAGGTGGCAGAATTACTGAAATACGAATCTTGAAAAAGCCTCTGATCANCNGATGATCAGAGGTAGGCTTCCATAGGCCAGATGGACCGGGCCTATTTATCGAAGTCTTCGACTGGCCAGGAAGGAATACTCAACCGCCACTTTATTCTCAGGCAAATAATGCTGGGAATAGGGCATTTTCGCTGTTTATAAGCACCTCCAGAGATGCCTATACAAAAGAGTGGGAGATAAAAGGAGGGTATAGATTTGGTCAGAGTACTGATTCCCCTTGACGGGACCTCAGAGGCAGAGGCGGTTTTCGATCTCCTAAAGGGCGACCTTAATTCCAATCCAGAAATCATCCTTCTTCAGATTGTTGAACCCGTGCGGACGGTATTGATCGACGGGCAAGTAATCCTAGGACAATCGGAGGAAGAGACTGAACAAACACGGGCAATTACCTATCTTAAAGGCTTGGCCGAGAAATATGGGCCCCTTAACGACTGGCGCTGCGAAGCCACTATTTATGAAGGACGCGCTGACGGAATTGTCAAATTCGCCAGTAAGGAGAATGTGGATTTGGTGGTTATGCTCCAACATAAGAGGAATCGAATCTCTNGGTTGTTGATGGGAAGCACNGCAGACAAAGTGAGTAAACGGTCAGTAATAAAGGTTCGAAAATTCACCTTTGCGGACTTGAATTAAATAAAACCACGAATCGACATCCGTGTCAGTTTCACAGCAGGCACTGACAAACAAAAACAAGAATAATGCCAGGAGGTTAGATATGCTGCCCGAAGTTAATCTAAATCCGGTAACCAGGGAAGACGTAGACCGAATCGCTGGTTGGCTTTCCGACACAGAAGTNTCATCTCGATGGTTCGGCCATTACGCCTGCGGTGACCCCGTTCACAGAGGATATGAACCGTCAATAATGCTTGAAAGCTCAGACTCAATGTGGGAACAGGTATTTCTCCTTGACCAAAATCGNCTTATATTCTCCATTTATTCAGAGGAAACGGGTCACATTGGAGAATGCCAGTTNCTGTGCGATGGGAAAGGGGGTGGGGAATTATCACTCCTAATAGGACGTAGAGATGTTTGGCACAAAGGTTATGGAACTTCGGCAATGCTTGAGTTGCTTGAACTCACCTTTGAATCCCGTCGACTCGAAAAAGCTTGGGTNCAAGTGTCCCCAGACAACAAACCCGCATTGGGGCTATTTCGAAAACTCGGATTCAAGAGTTCCAAAAAAACGGCCTCCTGTTCAGTTACCGGAACGTTCGATCCACTTATTTTGGAAATGCAAGCCGCTTCATTTAATTTCTGTTCATCAGANCTTGACACGGAGACTTGGATTCCGACAGTCACAGTNTCTGGTTTGACTGGGTCGGGTTCCGAAAACATAGCCAAAAAGCTAGCGGAAATATCGGGTGCACGGCTTTTAGGAACAGNTGAAATCAACAAATTAATATCCGNGAGGCTGAAATGCAGTACAGGCGAAATATCGGATCTTGAGCACAGTCATCGATCAAGATTTTCGAGGTGGGTTCGTGAAGTAGCNGACAACTGGGAATTCTCAGGTGGGATGGNCGAAGCCGTTGACTGGGTTTACGCTGACAAGTACTGGATNCCGGACAACCACCCATATGTGAATAGAGAACAATATCGCAACTCTGTTAAGGCAGTCATAGGTGAAATAGTCCGAGACTACCCATCGGTTCTACATGGCCCTGGGCTTAACGCAGTTCTACCGGACAATCTGCCTTCAGTGAAAATACTTGTCTCGGCACCAGTCAAATGGCGTGAGCATATCGTTTCAAGAGATGAGTCCATTCCTTTAAACATGGCTGCCAAGGTAATCCAAAAAAGGGACAAAGAGACTTCCTTCAGAGCTAACTCACTCTTCTGCTCCGATATTTATAACCACTTTGAATTCGATCTAATCATCAACCACGACCGTTTTTCAATAGAGCAACTGAGACAAGTATTAAAATTAGCCTCTCCGACCTCCGTAGATTTTGAGAATAGACTGGATAAACAACCTAAGTAAGTAATCTCGAATTGGAAAACCTAGACTGGCTGTAATACAGACGGTCATCTGTATCTGGCAGATTACACACTATATTTTGTTTTGGAAGGCACCCAGACCTCCGCCAATATACCTCGGTTCCCAGGAAACAATTCACTTTAGATAAATTTTTTGGTTTTTGCTCTGCTCGATTGTAGATCTGGAGCATATAATCAACTTATGGAAAAACGTGACACCTTCGCCGAGAAACCCTTGGTGAACATATCTGACTACGCTCACGATCTCATCGCTGTGCCGAGAGCACATGTACGTATGGTGTTTTCCCAGGATTCTACGGGCGTGTCACTAACCCACGAAGAACATGATCTGGTCAGATGTCCGCTCACTAGATCTGGAATGGCAGCCGCAGGATTCATGTCCCAAGCCATGGGGGTAGAGCTACCGGCACTGGGAGAATCTGTTCCAGTCAGGATCTCGACCGGCGTTCTCTTCAGGGTTATAGCAATAGCCGGACTAGACTATGAGATTGTTGAATCGGGAATACTTCTTCATCGATTTCTGGAAGAAGCAGAATTGCAGAGAGGGGGAGCCGGAGGATCCGAATAGTCCCCACAAGAGCAGGCTTTTTAATTGCTCCCTCCATCGTATCACCCATATAATCCCGTTTAGTCTCTCCACCTTAGGAATAAACATTTAATCAGNGATTCAGGGGAGACGCCGCAAATGACTTCTCAGAACCATGGCACACCAACAATAGACTACGCTGCTCTCGCTATCGGACAAGAGGTGTCTCGACAATCCTACGTGCTCGACAAGAAATCTGTAGATTTATACATGGAGGCCGTACAGGATAACTCCTCAATGGACACCCCATACGAATCTGCTGACCTGCCAAATCTAGCTCCCCCTATGTCGGTGGCAGCTCTTAGCTTGAGGGGCGTCGTCAACGATCTCAAGATTCCAGGGGGCACACTTCACGTTGGTCAGGAGATGACATATACCAAACCGGTAGAGGTGGGCGAGCAGCTCGACTGTGTGGCGGTTCTTACCTCAAACAACGTAAGAGGAGATTGGAGATTTATGGTTGTAGATCTTCAAGTTAGCAATAGCGCCGGGAAAATTGTCATGGGCGGTAAGAGCACCATAATGTTGCCAGCATAGGGAAATTATATGAAACCGGGTACTGATCTTAACCAAATTACGAAGCAAATCAGCATGAAACAGATACGACTTTATGCTGAGGCATCAGGCGATTTCAATCCTATCCACGTGGACGAGGAGTACGCCAAGAAATCCCAATACGGACACAACATCGCGCACGGGATGATGGTCGCCGCGCCCATTTCTGAAATCATGACGTCGTCATTCGGATCCGCGTGGCATAGTACCGGTAAGATGAAGATACGATTCCGTGCTCCGGTATTTCCTGGAGATATGATAACGGCAACAGGGCATGTGAAAGAGATCACCGAAACAAACCGTGGCAGCGAGATAAGGTGCACTATAGCAGTAACGAGGCAGACAGGGGAGGTAGCCGTTTCAGGGATCACTTCCGTTACCGTCTCTTCGCAAATGCCAACCAACACAGACTAGGAGAATTTCAGTGAGCGATAATTTCAGGGTCGCAATAGATGCATTAGGAGGCGACGACGCCCCCGCGGCGCCAGTGGAGGGTGCTGTCCTAGCCGCACGAAACGACGGGGCGGAAGTTCTTTTGGTAGGTAATTCAAATATTGTAGAAGCAGAGCTTAATAAGCACGACATTAAAGGNCTTCCGATAAGCGTTATCTCTTCAGAAGGAAAAATTGAAGATAATGAAGCTCCGGCACTTGCTTTAAGACAGAAGCCAAAAGCCTCCATACTCGTAGCGACGACATTGGTCAAAAAAGGGTTGGCCGACGCACTTATATCGATGGGATCAACGGGAGGGACAATGGCAGCGGCCGTTGTAGTTCTCGGTACCATAAAAGGGATAGAAAGACCTGCGATAGGCGGACCAATAATAGGTTCCGCACCCCATCAAACGATACTCGACCTAGGATCAAACATAGACTGCAAACCTTCTCAGATTCTGGGCTTTTCAGTTCTCGGCTCAGTATTTAGCAAGTCACTGCTCAAAATCGAGAATCCCAGAGTCGCTATACTCAGCATAGGCAGCGAAGAAGGTAAGGGTAACGCATTAACAAAAGAGTCCTCTGTGCTGTTGCAACAAAGTGGTCTGAACTTCGTTGGCAACGTGGAAGGCCATGACCTAGTTACAGGAAAAGCCGACGTTGTTGTTTGCGATGGATTTATCGGTAACGTGATTCTCAAGCTAGTGGAAGGACTAGGAAAAGGTCTAGAAGCACAGCTTCAATCAACCTTATCAGGCAAAGTACCACAGAATGTTCTTGAAGCACTCATTCAAGAACTTTACAGAAATAACAACGTTGTTGACTCTCGTGGCGGCGGCCCCGTATTTGGCGTTAACGGCGTTAGTATCATCGGTCACGGCAGTGCAACAGCAGGGACAATAGAAAAAGCGGTGGGGATGGCACGTATGTGTGTAGAAACAAAACTTATAGAAGAGATGAATAGGCAAGTCCCGCAGGTAATGGCAAAAGCGGGATAACTATCTATATTCAGTCAGGAGACACCGTGGCAGGAATACAGGATCTAGAAGGAAAATTTGCGTTGGTAACAGGTGCGAGTAAGGGTATTGGACGGGCATCGGCCGTGGAGCTCGCCAATATGGGTGCGAACATAGTGGTGAATTACAACTCGTCACCGAAAGAAGCGGAACGTACCGTCGAACTGGCCAAGGCTTGTGGAGTAGATGCATTCGCCGCTAAAGCGGATGTCGGTGATCCAGACCAGGTCAAATCAATGCTCGACGAAGCTACAACCCGGTTCGGACAAATAGACATTCTTGTAAATAACGCGGGTGTCATCGACGACGGTCTACTGCTCCGCATGACAGACAAAGCATGGGACAGAGTCATCAACACCAATTTGAACGGAACTTTTTACTGTACCCGAGCAGTTCTCCGCTCCATGGTGCGGGCACGGTGGGGCAGGATTATCAATATTGGATCGGTAGTTGGACTGAGAGGCAACATCGGACAAACGAACTATACTGCATCCAAGGCAGCCATCAATGGATTCACATACGCACTAGCAAAGGAAGTAGCAACCCGCAACATCACTGTAAACACAATCACCCCCGGCTATATACACACTGAAACTGTTGCGGCACTGACCGACAAGCAAAAAGAGACCATTATGACCTGGATCCCTATGCAACGCTTTGGAGAGGTTGATGACATAGCTAATATGGTTGGTTACCTAGCTAGTCAAAAAGCCAAATATGTGACTGGGCAGGTAATAAGCGTTGATGGAGGAATGGCCATCTAGACTGGGGCGCTCCAGACACAGGCCAGAATTATATGACTGATTTTAGCGGAAAAATAGTTCTCGTCACTGGTGCTTCTCGCGGTATAGGCAAGTCGATCGCTCTAGAGTTTGCAAGAAGAGGGGCAGACATTGCCTTCAACTACCTACGTAACCATTCCGCAGCAGAAAAGACAAAGCAAGATATAGAGCACCTGGGAGTACGGTGCTTAAAAGTTAGGGCCCATCTAGGTGATCCTGAAAAAATTAGTGACCTGTTCAACCACTTGGAAGATAAGTTTGGTAAGCTCGATGTTCTCATTAACAATGCGGCCTCGGGAGTGCAACGAAAGGCTCAAGAACTCGAAACCAAGCATTGGGACTGGACGATGAACGTAAATGCGCGCGGGCCATGGCTTTGCTCGATAGAGGCCGTAAGACTTATGACAGAAGGTGGAAGTATCGTCAACATCACGTCAGAGGGCTCTCGAAAAGTTCTCCCATACTACCTGTCTGTAGGCGCATCTAAAGCAGCGTTAGAGGCTGTGACTCGTTACCTCGCAGTGGAACTTGCCCCTAAAGGCATTAACGTCAATGCTGTATCAGGAGGATATGTAGAAACTGGCGCCCTCGAGACATTTCCTAACAAGGAAAAAATGGTATCTGCAGGCAAAGCAACATTAGCAGGAAGGATGATTACGGCTGAAGATATCGCTAAGGTAACAGCATTTCTTTGTACAAAGGATGCTGACATGATCCGTGGGCAAATTATCGTTGTTGATGGAGGAATAACTCTACCGGCCGAATTACCCGACCTTTAGTCGCCTAATTGTAATTATTTATTCGGCGAGTATTTCTGTGACAGTTACAGATATTGCTCCACAGTTCAGGATTGTCCCGAATTTTGCATAGGCGTTGCGAACAAATCCCAGGCCCACTCCATCCAATGCAGAAGTTATTACTCCAGCCGTATGACCTTCCATCGAAAGATCTTTTCCTTTGATAGTACCGTTCCAAACAAGCTTCACTAACTTTTTCTGAACCTTTTCATAGGTATTCAGACGGGCAACAACTTCTTGACCTATGTAACAGCCCTTGTTAAAGCTGATATGTTCAATGAGGCCAGCTTCCAAAGGATTAAAATCTTCCGTAAGTTCCGATCCAAATGCTGGGTATCCGGATTCGACTCTAATTCGTTCATATTCATCGAGAGATAATTCCACGTGAATGCCAGATACTTCAAGTTCCTGGCTAACAGTCTTGGCGGCTACTGAAGGGCCTATAACATCCAGNCAAGGCTCACCCAACATTTGTGACCGAATAACGATACACTCAGTTCCACAGATTTCTTCCTTTAAAGCGTGGAACTTAGCTAATTGGGCCACGTCATTGGACAGGCTAGGAGTCGTACTGCCTAAGATCCTAAATTGAAAGGTCTCACTGGATATATCGACGGTTTCAACGTCTTCCATGATGGTATAAAACTCGATCCATTCTTCAATCTTTTCGGTAGCCNCACCCGAAGTTACCACCAGCAGGCCATCATCCTCAAGATGAACACCGAGAAAATCAATAATCCTGCCCTTGTTCGTAGTGAGAACAGAACCCATGCCCATACCTGGGGCGACCAAATCCGTCAAACGATTTGTAGATAGCCTGTCAAGCAGATCCAGGGCATCGCTGCCTCTCAGACGAAGCCTACCCAAATAAGAAGAGAGATTTACGAAGGAACCGTTTGTCTTGAAGGGGATCACATCCCTTGATGATTTATTTAGATTTAGACGCTGAACGAGGTTCCACATCCACAAGTAGTTTTAGCATTTGGATTATTGAACACAAATCCCTTGCCATTTAGACCACCCGAATACTCAAGTACGGTACCTGCCAAAAAGATATATGATTTTTTATCGACGTAAAGTCGAATATCGTGCTCTTCGACGATTTTGTCATTTTCCCCGGGGCCGTCGTCAACGATCTCAAGTATGTAAGTAAGACCCGAGCACCCTCCACCTTTCACTCCCACTCTTAGATCTGCATCGGGGTTCCCCTCGGCAGCAGCAAACTGCTTGACATGGACAGCTGCCTCTTCGCTTATAGTAATTGTCAATGGTTCTGGAATAGTTTTCGTAGCCATCGAATGCTCCTAATCTCCTGCTTCGGGCTGATTCCTNATCCNCAAGCAAAATATTCNACATTATTGTGCTTTAGACGTAGATTCTATAAATCCCATCCCTTCCAGTCAATCAACACNGCAGCNAAAAAATCTCCATACGTCTATTAACTCGAAATAAAAGAGATCTCTAATCACGCTCGTTTCCCGATCCAGAAGTATCTACCAAAAACGTTGGCCTACAGAAAACAACACGGCCTAATCCGCTTTTAATCGGTAGAGTGTTGGCCGATCCGTCCTCGCGGAATTCAGTGGCCTAGCAAGAAGTAACCTTATCTACGAGCTAAGCAGCTTTTCCCTTTTTTCCCCTAGGACTAGCTGAAGACCCCTCACCCTGTATGCCCGCTAATTCCATCGCAGGTTTCTCAACAAGGTCCTGAAGTAAGCCGCATTG